>JBBJOE010000176.1:0-5985 GCA_037721765.1 Thermomicrobiales bacterium | reverse complement strand
CGGGCATGACCCCGGCCCGCATGCCGGTGAACGTGCCCACGTCGGCGCCGGTGTCGCACGGCTCGTTGGCGGCCAGGGTGACCGCCTCGGGCCAGGTCAGCGGGTGGTCACCGGGGAGGACCCGGGCAAATGCGACCGCTTCGGAGAGGAGGCTGGCCAGCGGCACGGGCACCGGGCGGGCGGCGAACTGGTCGTCCTCGGCGGAGACGACCGAGCGCACATCGGCCATCAGGCGGCCGAGCAGGCCCACCTCGGTGCGGATCGTGGCGATGGCCTGGTCATGCAGGTCGGGGGAGAGCCTGCCGGTCGCCAGCACGTCGGCCCAGCCGCTGATCGCGGCGATCGGGGCGCCCAACTCGTGGGCGGCCATCGCCGTGAAGTCGGACCGGACCTGACCCAGGTCGCGGAGGCGACGTGAGTAGTCACGCTCGGCCACCAGGAGCTCGGCCCGTTCGGCGGCCAGCCGCCGCAGCTCGAAGACGCCGCCGAACACGACCACGAGCGCGAAGGCGAAGCGGAGGGCATTGGCCGAGGTCAGGATCGGACCGAACGCCGAGGGCCAGAGCAGGTTGTGGACCCGGGAGCCGACCAGGATCGTCATCGCGATCACCAGCCAGCCCCGCATCTGCCCGGTCTCGTCCCGGGACATGGAGCCGACCGTGGCGACGACGATCAGGGCGAGGGGGACCAACGAGGAGAGCCAATACCAGACCGACAGCCCCGGCAGCGGGACATCACCCCGGAGCAGCGCCGCCTCGACATTGGCGTCGGCGACGAGGGTGGGCAGGGAGGCCGTATCGCCGGACGCCAGGACGAGGAGGGCGAGTCCGGCCACGGCGCAGGCGGCCCCGGCGGCGACGGCCGTGGCGCGGGTCAGCCGGGGCGGGGTCACGGCCGGCACCAGGCCGAAGACGAAGCAGGCCCCGGCCACCGTCCAGACGACGAGGGAGGCGTACATCTGGGTGTTCACCCCGAGGGTGGCGCCCTGCTCCGCCGGCACGTAGCCGAAGGCGAAGCCGCCCAGGCCGAGCGTCATCAGGCCCCCGGCGACCCAGCGGAGCCGGTGACGAGGGTCGTCACCGGCCACCAGGAGCAGCACCAGCGCCCCGAAGACCCGGGCCGCCGCCGAGGCCCCTTCCAACGTGGGCTGGATCGTCGGGGCCACCGTCGCGAGCCTGATCCGCTCGGAGACGATCCCCCCGGCCGCCCAGCCCATCATCGCGATCGCCAAGGTCGCCGCGATGATGCGGAGCGACCGGTCCGACGGCGTGGCACGCCAGCGGGCACCGAGATCCGGCCGGGCGGAACCGGCTCGACCGGCCGATGCAGGCGCGTGAACCGGGCGCGATGTCGACGTTGGCGTCACCATTCCCGTGTCCGTGCCCCCCGGGGCATCATTGCCCCAGCCGTGGTCAGAGAGGCCCCAGTGACCCGCGCCGGCCGTGCCGGCGACAGACAGAAACCGGCCCTGCTTGGGCCGGTTTCACCACTCGCTCCTCGCTGCCCCAGGTGACCACATTCACGGGCAGTGACTCAACGCGTCCCGATGTTATCCGTTGTCCGGCTCGACTATACCTACCCCCCGCGTGGCCGTCCACCGCCGGATCGTCCCGTTCCCACCCGGTCTAATGGGACCGGCACGACCCGGCGACGGTGCGAGCGGTCCGGGGCGATCGCTACCTCGTGCCGCTGGCGGTGAAGAGGGCCTCGCGGACGGCCATGACGTGGCCGCGGAGGCCGGTGTCGGTGGCCAGGTCGCGCTCGACCTTGGCGATGCCGTGCATCACCGTGGTGTGGTCGCGGTCGCCGAGGGCCTGGCCGATCTCGACGAGGGAGGCGGCGGTCTCCTCGCGCATCAGGTACATCGCGACCTGGCGGGGCAGGACGATCTCGCGGGTCCGGCCCCGACCGCGGACATCCTTGACCGAGACGGCGAAGTGGGTCACCACCGCCTCTAGCACCTCGCGGGTCGAGGTCTGGCCCCGGCGGGGACCGGTCGCGGTCGCGGTCAGGGCCTCCATCGCCAGGTCGAGCGAGAGGTGGCGCTCGCTGGTCTGGGCCAGGAACAGGATCCGGTTCAGGGCGCCCTCGACCTCGCGGATGTTGCTCTGGTCGCGCTGGGCGACGTACTCCACCACGTCGTCGGGCAGCCTGATGCCCATCTCCTCGCCCTTGGAGCGCAGGATGGCGGTCCGCATCTCGTAGTCGGGCAGGCCGACATCGGCGATCAGGCCGCCCTCGAAGCGGGAGCGGAGCCGCTCGGCCAGGGCGGAGATGGCCTTGGGGGGCTTGTCGCTGCTGATGACGACCTGCTTGCCGCTCTGGTAGAGGGCGTTGAAGGTGTGGAAGAACTCCTCCTGGGTGCTCTCCTTGCCGGCGATGAACTGGATGTCGTCGATCATCAGCAGGTCGATGGTCCGGTAGCGGGCCCGGAACTCCTCCATCCCCTGGGCCCGGATGGCCTTGATCAGGTCGTTGGTGAACTTCTCGGACGAGACGTAGGTGACCGCCAGGTCGGGTTGGATCTCCAGGGCCCGGTGGCCGATGGCGTGGAGCAGGTGGGTCTTGCCGAGGCCGACCCCGCCGTGGACGAAGAAGGGGTTGAACTTGCCGCCCGGGTGGTCGGCGACGGAGAGGGAGGCGGCGTGGGCGAAGCGGTTGGACGACCCCACGATGTAGGTCTCGTAGACGTAGCGGGGGTTCAGGCCGTGGGTGGGGGTCGCGGCGAGGGGGAGTTGCTGGCCGTTCTGGCCACCCTGGCGGCCCGACCCACTCGCCGGGGCCGGGCGACGCTGGGGCCCATTCGGTCCCGGGCCGGCACGGTGACCGGCGGCGCTGCGCTGATTGTGGTCCGCGTTCGCCGAACCGTCGAGTCCGGCGCCGCCATCGTCCGGGGACGGGAGTCCGTCCTCGTCAGCTGCCCCGTCGAGGGCCGTCGAGCCCCCCGGGCCGGGCACGGGCCGACCACCGGGGGCACTCCCCCGACTGCCGATGCCAGCAGCACCGCCGCGACCGGCGGCCGGCCGGCCACGACCGGCGGGGGCGACCCCGTCCGGATCAGCGACCGAGGCGGCGTGGTGGACGACGAAGTTGACGGTGATCGGGCGACCGACGATGGCCGAGATGGCTTCCTCGATCTGGCCGGCGTAGCGGGCCTGGAGGGTCGAGGCGGTGAACGTGTTGGCGGCGCCGACGGTCGCCACGTCGTCGGCGAAGTCGACGATGCTGGTGTGACGCAGCCAGTTGTCGAACGCCCCCCGCGAGAGGCGCCCCCGCATGTCGCTGAGGACGGCTTGCCAGAGCTGGTGGGCTTGCATCGCCGGTCTCTCTCCCGGGTCGTGGCCACGCCGGGTCGCCGCCGGGGATCGATCCCGGGAGGCGAAAGTCATCGGGGTGTACGGACACTCTCCCAACGCATCGTATCACCCGGCGCAGGGTGGCCGCAACGTCGGAGACGGGAGAGGGGCCAGGGGGCAGGGGTCAAGGGACCGTCGACGGGCGCCGAGCCGCATGAGGCATTCGGTCCGTCGGGACGCCGCTCGTCGCAAGATCTTCAGGAACGTACGACTCATCTTTGACGTTCGTTAGGCGATCGGGCGCGACAAGCGGCGCCCCCGCGGTGTTTTGTGGGTATCGCGGACGATCCGTTAGCGGGGCTGTAGGTGGGACGGCCACGGGTCGAGATGGGGGGTGGGCGCCCCCGGGGTGGCATGGGTTGTCCACGGGCTCGCGGGGGCGTCGGTCCTTCGTCGGGTTATGGGGGTCAGCGGCTGTCGCGCCACTTGATGAGGTCGAGGACGGGGCCCATGTCGTAGTCGGGGCCGCCGGTGCCGAAGATGAGGTGGGTGATGCCCTGCTCGACGTAGGCGTCGCCCAGGGCGGCGGTGTCCTTGTTGACCATGACCGAGCGCTCGATCTCGGCCGGGTCGCGGCCGACCTTCTCGCACCACTCGTCGAGGATGCGGCTCTTGCGGCCCGCCTCCTCCGGGGTCCCGAAGCCGTTCCAGACGTGGGCGTGCTCGGCCACGATCCGCAGGGTCACCTTCTCACCGCCGCCGCCGATCAGGACCGGGATCGGGCTCTGGACCGGTCCGGGGTTGAGTTTGGCCATCCGCGACTCGTAGCGCGGCATCGCCGCGTCGAGGTCCTTGAGGCGACCGGCCGCGGTGCCGAACTCGTAGCCGTACTCGTCGTAGTCGCGCTCGAACCAACCGGAGCCGATGCCCATGATCAGGCGGCCGCCGGAGATGTGGTCGACGGTGCGGGCCATGTCGGCCAGCAATTCGGGGTTGCGGTAGGAATTGCAGGTGACCAGGGCGCCGAACTTGACCCGCGAGGTGACCTCGGCCATCGCCGCGAGCAGCGACCAGCACTCGAAGTGCGTACCGTCGGGCTCGCCGGAGAGGGGGAAGAAGTGATCCCAGTTGAAGAGGGTGTCGACCCCGGCGTCTTCGGCTCGCAGCCAGGCCTCGCGCATTTGGACGTAGGTCGCGTGCTGCTGGTTGACCTGGACCCCGATTCGGATATCCGGCATGGGTTCGTCCTCCTGGACAGACTGTGCGGCGATCGCGTACTCGCGACGCGGCGGCGTGACGCCGGTGACGATCACCGGACGTGCGACGGCCTCCCCCGGATCACCGGTGAGCCCGCCACGGTCGGGCCGACGGCAAGACCCGGGCCGTGACTTTCCGAACAGTAGCGGCTACCTGTTTGAAAGTCGGGAGACGAGAGACGGTAGTCGCGAGGCGGGCGGTGAAGGCCGGGGGTCAGTCAACCCCGGTCACGCCGGGGAGGGGGCCACGGTTGAGGTCGTCGCGACATTGGCGCCAGCGGGGGAGGAAGCGGTCCATGTGGGCGGTGAAGCGGGCGTTGTGGTGACGCTCCAGCAAGTGGACCAGCTCGTGGACGACGACGTATTCGAGGCATTCGGGCGGGGCCTTCGCCAGTTCGAGGTTGAGCCAGATCCGCCGGGCCGCGATGTTGCAGGTGCCCCAGCGGGTCGTCATCCGCTTGATCCGCCACTCGGCGGCCTCCACGCCCATGAGCGGCTGCCACTTCGCCAGCAGCGGGGGGACCAGTTCCCGCAGCCGTTGCCGGTACCAGCCCATGAGGACGGCCTCCCGCGCTGCCCGGTCGCTGCCCGGCCGGACGCGGAGTTCGAGAGTGCGGTTGTCACGCGGGGTGACGGCGGGGGGGCCGGGACGTTCGATGACGTCGAGGCGATACCGTCGCCCTTCGACGCAGTGGCTCTCACCGGTGACGAACTCGCGCGGGGACGGACGTTCCTGGGCGAGGAAGGCCGCTCGCTTCCGGTGAATCCATCGCAGCCGGGCGATGATGGCGAGCCGGACCGTCTCGTCGTCGAGGCGCAACGGGACGGCGACGCGGACCCGGCCATCGGGGGGATAGACCGTCAGGCGGACGTGCTTGATGTCCTTGCGGACGACCTCGACCGCCAGGTTATCAACCGTCATCTGGGTGGTCTGGCTCCGCATCGCTGTCCCCCATCGGCGCGCCGGTGTGTCTTCATCAGGGACAGCGTTAGCGGCCCATGCCCGGGACGCCATAATGCCGTCCCGTGTGCCGGGGTCATTGTCGAAGCCTCACTCACCGAACGCTCGGGAGGACACGAGGTCCTCCCCTACATCTAGTCGGTGGATCACCATGTTGACGATCGGATACTAGTTCCATACCGAATAGATCGTCTCTTCGTAGGGGAGGACCTCGTGTCATCCCGTGACGCGGGGAGTGGGCGTCACGTCGTGGGCGGGCCGTCTCGCGCCGGTCTTGGCTCTCGGTAGGCGTCGCCGCTGGATCGCGTCGCTCTCGCCGGTTCCGGCGTGGAGCGGCCCGGCGATCGGATCGCCTCCGGCGACCGCCCCGATCGGCCCTCGCCATCTCAACTCGCCCGTGACAGCCCCGCGACATCCGCGAAGCGGCGGACGGCGTCGATGTGGTCCTCCACGGAGGCGTAGCCAGCGCGCA
>JBBJOE010000175.1:0-6019 GCA_037721765.1 Thermomicrobiales bacterium | reverse complement strand
GGGTGCGATCCGCCCAGCCAGGCGCCGACGCCGTCCGCGATCCTCCTGAGCGGCGCCCCCTCGCGCCCCGACCTGGCCGGGACGCGGGCGGCTAGCCCGCCGGATCGGCCGCGAGCTCCCGCAGGGCGTCGACGTGGGACCTCTCCTCGTCGGAGAGGGTCTCGGGGATGGTGACGACGAGGCGGGCGTAGAGATCGCCGCGTTCGCCGGACCCGCCGAGGCGCGGCATGCCCTGGCCCCGGAGGCGGAACGACCGGCCGGGTTGGCTGCCGGGCGGAATGGATAGGGCGACCCGGCCGGTCGGCGTCGGGACCACGGCCTCCCCGCCGAGCATGGCGGTGAAGTAGGGGACCTCGATCGCCGTCCGGAGGTTGTCCCCCTCCCGCTCGAAGCGAGCGTCCGGACGGACTGTCACGACCAGATAGACATCCCCCGCCGGTCCGCCGCCCTGGCCCGGGGCGCCCTGACCGGCGATCCTGATTCGCGACCCAGTCTGGACGCCGGCGGGAATCTTGACCTCGATGGCCCGGGCCCGAGTAACCTGTCCGGTGCCGTCACACGTGGGGCACGTCACATCGCGGGCGAGGCCAGTGCCGCCGCAGGTGGCGCAGGCGCCGTTGCCCTGGATCTCGAAGGTCCGGGTGCCTCCCGCGACCGCCTCGTCGAACGAGACCTCCACGGTCGCGTCGCTGTCTTGGCCCTTTCGCCGGAACGGTGCCGGGGACGCTCCGGGTCGATAGGCGCGGTTGCCGAAGAGGGTCTGGAAGAAGTCGGAGAAGCCGCCCGTCTCGGAGCCACCGTATTCGAAGGCGAAAGAGTCGGCCGTCCGCGGTCCGCCGGCCGACGGGCGACCGGCGCCGTCCTGGCGATCGAACCAGGTCGCGAAGTCGTCGGCCCGGGCGGACGAGCGAGACTCGTCTCCCGTGTATCCCGCCTGCTGGTAGGAGCGCCATTCGTTGCCGTAGCGGTCATACATCTTGCGCTTGACGGGGTCGGAGAGGACCTCGTGAGCCTCGTTGATCTCCTTGAAGCGCGCCTCGGCCCCTGGGTCGTCCCGGTTCAGGTCGGGGTGGTGCTTGCGGGCTAGGGCACGGTAGGCCGACTTGATCCCCTCCGCCGAGGCGGACCGGTCGAGTCCCATCATTTCGTAGTAGTCCTTGAACCGGACCGCCATCGCCCACCTCGCGCTCGAACCGACACAGCCGTATGCGAAACACAGTATAAAGGTTGAGTCGGTCCGACGCAACCATCGGTCGGAGTCTCGACCGCCGCTGGTCCGGGCCGTCGGGTGGCCGGCATGACGGTCACGGCGACGACGTGGCGGCCGTGCGGTGACGGGCTCGGCGGGCGACCCACCGGGCCGCCCAGAGGAGCAGCACCAGGGCGATGACGAGGAGGACCGTGGCCACGATCGGGGCGGCGATGGCGAGGATGGCGATGGTGGCCGCGATGCCATCCTCCACCATGCTGACCAGAGGATTGCCCATCCCGCCGGTGGTGACGGTGACCGCCGGGCGGGCTGACGCCTTGACGGCGTGGACGCCGCCCGCGCCGGCCAGACCGATCAACAGGGCGAGGATCGGGTCGAGACCGGTTTCGGTGGTGGCAGCCATCATCAGGTAAGCCCCTGCCGAGGGGCGGATGGCAGACTGGACCAAGTCGTTGAGGTGGTCGAGGGTGGGGATCTTGTCGACGACCAACTCGATGGTCAGCAGGACGACGAGCAGTCCGATGCCGAGGTTGGAGGAGAGGAGGTCGTACGGCCGATCGAGGGTGATGCCGCCGACGAAGCGATCGGCGATGGCCACGATCAGGAGGGGCAGGTAGGCGTTGAGCCCGGCCGGGGCGGCCAGACCGAGACCGGTGAGGAAGGCTTGCTCCACGCTGTCTGCCCTTACTTCCGGGGTATCCGCTGGCGCGACCGCGGCCCGCAGTATAGCACCGGACATGGGGACGGCGAAGGGGCCGGGGTCAGATCAGACGATGGAGCGGACGACGCTGACCAACTTCCCCTGGATGGCGACGTTGTCGGCGGTGGTGTAGATCGGGTCCATCGTCACGTTGGCGGGTTGCAGGCGGACGCGGTCCCCTTCGAGGTAGAACCGCTTCAGGGTCGTCTCCTTCTGCTCCTTGAGCCAGACGGCGACGGTCTCGCCGTTCTCGCAGGTCTCCTGAGCGTGGAGCAGGACGATATCCCCGTCGTTGATCAGGGCATCCACCATCGAATGCCCCTTGACCCGCAGCGCGAAGAGATCGCGCGGGGCATTGCCGACGATGTCGCTGCCGATCTCGACCATGTCGGTGGCGTCGCCGAGGGCAAAGTCATCCGGCACGGGGATCGGCAGACCGGCGGCGATCTGGCCGATCACCGGGATGCTGACGACATTGCGGCGGGACGCGTGGCGCCCGAGCACCTCGATGCCGCGGGAGATGTTGCGGTTCCGGCGGATCATCGACCGCTCTTCGAGGACCTTGAGGTTGTAGTCCACCACGCTGGTCGAGGAGATTCCCAACTCGCGCTGGATGTCGCGGATGGTGGGGGGATAATCGTTCTCGTCGAGGAACCGGGCGATGAAGTCGTAGATGGCCTGCTGGCGGCGGGATAGAGCCTTCATGTCGCTCGGGTCCTCTCGGATGATGAGCCGGGCGGGTCGCGCGGCGAGCGGATCGTTCGGCGTTCGTTTATGGTCGATTCCCCGGAGTATAGGGACGAACGCATGTTCGTGTCAAGCGGGTCGAAGTTTCGATCGACGACGGCCTGGGCACGGTATGCCAGATATCTGCTTTGAGAGGGGCGGACAGATCGGAGTCCGTACCGGGGTAGCGATGGCGGCCAGGCTGGCAGGAGACGACTTGGGGCAAGGCGTGTGGACAGTTGACTCCGCCGGATCGTGGGTTAGTGCGAATGGGGGATGGTATCGCGGGACGGACCGTCCGTAGGATGGGGGTATGGGTGGTCCAACGATCGGGACGCCGGTGTTCGGTACGCGATGTGTCGGTTCGAGGACTGGCGTCGCGTCAGCGGTCCCGTCGCGTCGCCAACGTGGGGAAGGGACACCATGCCGAATGTTTTCGACATCATCATCGTGGTGACCTTCATGGGATTGGTCGGGTTCGGTTTCTTCAACGGGGTGACCCGCCTGAGCGCAGCGATCATCGCGGTCTATTTCGGGGCCATCTTGGCCGCGGTGTTCTACCGCGCCCTCACCGGCGCGATGATGGACATCATCCCCGGGATGGGACGGGTCACGGGTGAGCTGGCGATCTTCTTCCTGTTGTTCCTCGGATTTTCGGTCGCCTTCACCATCACGATGGCGCGGTGGCTGAGCGGTATGAAAATTCCGAGGCGGCTGCGTATCCTTGACAATATCGGCGGAGCCCTGCTGGGGATCGTGGTCGCCGGCCTGGCGCTCACCGTGTCCTCGATGATGTTGGCGATCTCGCTCCAGGTCATGAACCGGGTCGTCTCCTCCGGGACGAGCAATGTTGCCGATCTCCTCGACGGCGGTATCCAGGGCTCTGCCCTGGTCCCTGTCTTCCTCCGTCTCGCCCCGTTCTTCGTCCAGGCGATCGCCCCGTGGTTCCCCGGTGGGGTACCGCCGATCCTGGAGAGGGTCGGCTAGCGATGTCCTGAATGGATTCCCCGTGGACAGCCGGCTCATCGCGAAACTGGAACTCCCGGCGGTCCTCGACCGCCTCTCCCACCGGTGCCGCTACAGCGTCGCCTCCGAGCTCGCCCGCTCGCTGGTGCCCGCCACCGACCGGTGGACCGTCGAGCGCGCCCTGGGCCTGACGGCCGAGGCCGTGGCGTTGCAGGTCAGTTACCCCGAGTTGTCGGTCGGCGGGGCCCGGGACATCCGGGACGCGGTCCGCCGCGCTGCCCGGGGAGCCACGCTCGCCCCGCACGACTTCCTGGAGATCAGCGACACCCTCCGGGCGAGCCGGACCCTGCGGCGGGCCTTCTTCCGGCTCCCGGACGGCGACGAGCGGTTCCCGGGCCTGTATGGACTGGTCGACTCCATCGTCGAGATGACCAACCTGGAGGCGGACCTCGACCGCACCATCGGCCCTCGCGGCGACGTGTTGGACACCGCCAGTCCGGAGCTCGGCCGGTTGCGGCGGGAGGTCCGTGTCGCCCAGAACCGGCTGATGGACCGTCTCAATGGCTTGATCACCGGGGGGCGGTTCGCGGCTGCGCTTCAGGACGCGATCGTCACGATGCGCGACGGACGCTACGTGATCCCGGTCCGGGCCGATGCGCGGGGCCAGATCCCGGGGGTCGTCCACGACACGTCGGCGTCGGGACGGACCCTCTTCGTCGAGCCGTTCGACGTTGTCGAACTCAACAATCGCTGGCGCGAGCACCAGGTCGCGGAACAGCACGAGATCGACCGGATCCTGCTGGCGCTCAGCGCCCGGGTGGCCGACGAGGCCGACGCCTTCCTCGGCCTGGTGTCGGCGCTGGCCGAGATCGACCTCCTCATCGCCAAGGCCCTGCTGTCGTTCGACCTGCGGGCCACACGCCCGGCGATCTGGCACGAGGCGCCGGCCACCTCCCGTGGCCACCCGACCAACCGGGTCTCGCTGGTCGAAGCTCGCCACCCGCTATTGGACCCGGCGACGGTGGTGCCGACCACGGTCGAGATCGGCTCCGAGTACCGCGTCTTGCTGATCACCGGTCCCAACACGGGAGGCAAGACGGTCGCCCTGAAGACGATCGGCCTGCTCTGCCTGATGGCCCAGTGCGGCCTGTTCATCCCCGTCGCCGACGGGTCAGTGGTCAGCGTGTTCCCGACCATGTACGCCGACATCGGCGACGAGCAGAGCATCGAGCAGAGCCTCTCGACCTTCTCGGCCCACATGCGGACCGTGATCGGGATGCTGGAGGCGGTGGACGGCGACAGCCTGGTCCTGCTCGACGAGCTGGGGGCGGGGACTGACCCGCAGGAGGGTTCGGCGCTCGCGCGTGCCCTGATCTCCAGCTTGCTCGCACGGGGTCCGATGGTGGTCGCCACGACTCACTATTCGGAGGTCAAGGCCTACGCCTACGCCACGCCGGGGGTCGAGAACGCCAGCGTCGAGTTCGACGTCGCCTCGCTGGCGCCGACCTACCGGCTGATGATCGGGGTACCGGGCCGGTCCAACGCCCTGGCGATCGCCCGGCGGCTGGGGATGCCCGGGGACATCGTCGAGGCGGCGTCGGGCCTGCTGACCGAGGACGACACCCGGGCAGACGCCCTCCTCGAAGACATCCGGGCCCGGCGAGAGGAGGCCGGGGCGGCGATCGCCCGGGCGGAGGCGGTGGAGGCCGACGCCCGGGTGCTGCGGATGCGGGCGGCCCGGGAGCTGCGCGAGGCGGAGCAGCAGCGGCGGACGGCCCGGGAGGAGGCCCTGGCCGAGGCCGAGGCCGAACTGGAGGTCGTGCGGGAGACGCTGCGGCGCCTGGAGCGGGACCGGGAGACGGTCACCGCCACCCGCGAGCACGTCGAGGGACGACGGCGAGAGGTCAGCACCAGCGTCGACGCGGTCCGGAGCTTCCGGCGCGAACTGCAGCGGCGGCCGGTGGTCGCGGCGCGGGACACCAAACCGATCCGGGCCGGCGACACGGTGTTCGTCCAGGGGCTCGACCTCGAAGGGGAAGTGGTCGCGGTGTCGGACGGGATGGCCGATCTCCAGCTCGGGGCGCTGAAGATGCGGCAACCGGTCGCGGCCTTAGAGAGGCGGGGCCGGGCACCCAAGCAGGGAGGTCAGACGGCGGTCAAGCCGCGCGAGGCGACCGAGGTGATCCCGATCGAGATCGATATCCGGGGGCAGCGGGCCCATGAGGTACCGGAGATGCTCGAAGCGTACCTGGAGAGCGCCTACCGATCCGGCCTACCGTGGGTGCGGATCATCCACGGCAAGGGGACCGGTGCCCTCCGGGAGGTGGTTCGCCAGCACCTCCACCGCCACCCGGTGGTCGAGAAATACGCCCTGGCCGAGCAGAACCAAGGGGGCGACGGGGCCACGGTCGCCTACG
>JBBJOE010000174.1:0-6026 GCA_037721765.1 Thermomicrobiales bacterium | reverse complement strand
GTGACACTGCGATGGTCCTTTTCCTCCGCCCCGTTTTTCCTTGCGCGGCGAAGCGCAACGATGCTAGGCTTGGCCAGATCTTCCTCCTCGCTGGCCACACGGTTGGCCCGTCGTCGCGGTCTCCGCGTCGCGTGGGTCGGCGTTGCCATCCTCGTGACGCGTCACTCCCGCGCCCGCATCGAGTGGGCGACCGTGTCTCACCAGCCATCGGGAAGGTCCTCGCCATGGGTTACCGAATCCCCCCGTCATCCGGCCCCACCTCTCCCACGGACCACGGCACCCCCCAGGACGATCTGGACCGCTCCCCACCACCGGGGGTCACCGGGCCCGCCTGCCCGGTGACCGGTTGGGAGGAGTCCCGCCCCCGGTCGCTCCACCCCTTCCTGACCAGCCCGCCGTTCGTCTGGCACGACGGCCAGCGCGTCTTCATCCTCGGGGTCGACCCGGTCGGTTGGGTCACCGCGGAGTTGCGCTTCGATCAGACGCACCTCGCCTATGTCGAGGTGCATCGCGCGATCTACCACTGGCCGCGCGAGGCCGTCGGTGCCTTCCTTGCCCGGGCTTGCGGTGCTTCCCTACCGGCCATGTGCACCCTCCTGGCGGAACTCGGCCGGTGGTCCGGTTCCCGGCACGTCTCGTTCGGCCCGCCCGTCGCGTGACGGTTTACCCCGGTCATCAGCGTCGTGCCCGGGGGGGGCGTCGCCCGGCTTCCGACGGTCCACCCCTCCAAACGACCCCGGTGCCCCGAGTGGGGTCGAAACGCTGTCCGGACGGCCCGGCGCGACACGATCGGGACGTTTCACCCACCCGTCGCACTCGCCACCGGACGGGTTCTGGTTACCCTGAAATGCGGGGGACCGTACCAGCCGGGGAGGGATCGGGCGGTGACGGCGCCGGTCCGACAGAACGGCGAGCGGCCTACCGAGACCGCGTACGTACGTGGTATTCTGTCCCAGACCGGGAGGCCCTCGTGAGTCACACCACCTCGTCGGTGCCTATCGTCGACCCGTCCCAGACGGTATCACGACCCGCGACAACGTTCGATCACACGTCACGGCGACCACGCCCCCTCGCGGGCGAGTCGTCTTATCGCCGGACCTCCCCCGCTCCGGTCGGACTCGCGACGGATAGAGGACGTTGTCGTCTGCCACGACGCGGTGGACACCAAGGGGGATCGACAGGATGAGCCGATATGAGTTGTACGCCCCTCGCTATCCACTCCTGCCGCTCAAGAATGTGGTCATCTTCCCCCGCAACGTGGTTACCCTGCTCGTCGGCCGGCCTCGCTCGATCCAGGCCGTCGAGGAAGCCCTCCTCCGGGACCGGCGCCTGATCGTCACCGCCCATCAGGACGTGGAGCGCGACGAGCCCCGCCCGGACGACTTCTACCGCATCGGCACCCTGGCCAGCATCGTCTCGATGGACCGGCAACAGGGCGGCAACATCCAGGTCGTCCTCGAAGGCTTGAACCGGGTCAAGATCGACCAGTTCGACCAGTCCCGTCCCTTCTTCACCGTGGTCGCCGCGCCCCTCGAGGAGGCGCCGGGCAGCCTCGAACAGGATCGGGTCCTGCTCGACCATGTCCGGGAGCTGGCCACCAAGCATGCCGAGGCCCGGGCGAAGCTCTCGGCCGAGGTGATCGAGATGATCGGCCGGACGACGGAACCGGGCCACCTCGCCGATCTGCTGGCGACCCAACTCGTCACCGACGTCACGCGCCGCCAGGAACTCCTGGAGATGACGGACGGCACCGGGCGCCTGGAGCAAGTCGCCGTCCACATCGCCGGGGATCTCGACCTGGCCGCCCTCGAACAGCGGATCAAGGCCCGCGTCCGGGACCAGATCGACAAGAACCAGCGCGAATACTTCCTCCGTGAACAGCTCAAGGCGATCCACGACGAGCTGGGCGGCGAGAACGGCAACGAGATCGAGACCCTGAAGCAGAGGATCGCCGACCGGGGCATGCCCGGGGCGGTCACCGAGAAGATGCTCAAGGAAGTCAACCGGCTGGAGCGGATGCCGCCCGTCTCGGCCGAATCGACCGTGGTCCGGGGCTATCTGGAGACGATGCTGGCCCTGCCCTGGACCGAGCGTGACGAGGACCGCCTGGACCTGGACGAGGCCGAGGCGATCCTGAATCACGACCACTTCGGCCTCGACCCGGTCAAGGACCGTATCCTCGACTTCCTCGCCGTCCGCCGCCTGACGACCAACGCCGGCCGGCGCCAGGCGTCCCAGATCCTTTGCCTGGTCGGCCCGCCGGGCGTCGGCAAGACGAGCCTCGGCCGGTCGATCGCCTCGGCCATGGGCCGTACCTTCGTCCGGGTCAGCCTCGGCGGCGTCCGCGACGAGGCCGAGATCCGCGGCCACCGGCGGACCTACATCGGCGCCCTGCCCGGCCGCATCGTCTCGGCCATGAAGCAGGCCGGCACGATCAACCCGGTCCTGCTGCTCGACGAGATCGACAAGTTGGCCAACGACTACCGGGGCGATCCGACGGCCGCGCTGCTCGAGGTCCTGGACCCCGAGCAACACGCCGGCTTCACCGACCACTACCTCGATGTTCCCTACGATCTGTCCCAGGTGATGTTCATCACCACCGCCAACTACCTGCAGCAGATCCCCGGCCCCCTCAAGGACCGGATGGAGATCATCGAACTCTCCGGCTACACCGAGGACGAGAAGATCGCCATCGGCCAACGCTACCTGGTGCCCCGCCAGGTCGAGGCGCACGGCCTCGGCGTGGGCGCCCTGTCGATACCCGAGGCGCTCTGGCCCCGGATCGTGCGGGAGTACACCCGGGAGGCCGGGGTCCGCGGCCTGGAGCGGGAGATCGCCACGCTCTGCCGCAAGGTCGCCCGCGACGTCGTGCGGGGCAAGACCTCGACCGACGACGGCACGGTGATTCTGGATGATGCCCGGATCGAAACGTATTTGGGCGTCAAGAAGTACGGCTTCTCCCAGGACCTCGACGATAGCCAGGTCGGCCTGGCCCTCGGCCTCGGCGTCACGAGCGTCGGGGGTGAGATCCTCCCGGTCGAGGTGGCAACGATGCCGGGGACCGGCGGCCTGACGATCACCGGCAAGGCCGGGGACGTCATGCAGGAGTCGGCCCGGGCGGCGATGTCCTACGCTCGATCACGGGCCGAACAACTTCACATCGACCCGAACTTCCAGCAGAAGATCGACCTCCACATCCACTTGCCCGAGGGCGCGACCCCCAAGGACGGCCCCTCGGCCGGGATCACGATGGCGACCGCCGTCATCTCTGCCCTGACCAAGCGCCCCGTCCGCAACGACACCGCCATGACCGGCGAGATCACCTTGCGAGGCCGGGTCCTGCCGATCGGCGGTCTGAAGGACAAGGCCCTCGCCGCCCACCGCCACGGCGTCCGCCGGATCATCGCCCCGATCGACAACCAGGGCGACTTCGCCAAGATCCCGGCCAACATCCAGCGCGAGGTCGAGTTCATCTGGGTCCGGAATATGGACCAGGTGATCGCGGCGGCGATCCTCCTCGACGAGGTCCAGGTCGAGAGTTTGGAAGAGGTGGCCGGTCCCCTACCGGTGGTCGCCAGCACCCCGTCCGCCCCGGCGCTCGCTCCGGCCGATGCCTACGCCGCCACCGTGCCCGACACCGCGGATGCGGCCAAGGCCTGATCCGGCCCAGTCTCCACGACGACCATGGTGAAGGACGCGTCGGCCGGACGCGTGCTACCCGCTGGCGGGCCGGAAATCCCTGGCGACGGCCTGGAGGCGAGGGAGGCCATTCCAGGCGTCCTCTTCCAGGGTCAGGGCCACGTCGATCCTTGGGCTGCCGAGGAGTTCCCGGCTCCGCGCTGCCGCGCCCCAGGCCAGGACCGGCACGTCCCGCCCACCGGCGCGGATCGTGAACTTGAGGTGGGTCCTGCCCCGTCCCATCACCGTGTATTTGACGACCGGCACGTCCGAGAGCAATAGGACCGGCGCCTCATTGTCCCGCCCGAACGGTTCCAGCGAGCGAATGTCCCGAACCATGGCCAGGTTGATGTCCTCCGCCCGAGCCACGGCGTCGATCCCGAGGACATGCGGCATGGGGAACGAGAGGCCCATTTCCGCGACGTGGTCTGCCAATGCGTCGGCCAGGGCCGGGACATCGCAACTCGGCAGGGCGACGCCCGCGGCCTGACCGTGTCCGCCGTGGCGGGTCAGCAGCTCCGCGCAGCGAGGTTCGGCCAGCGCCCGCGTGATGTCGAAGCCTGCCACCGAACGGGCCGACCCGTGGCTCGCGGTACCATCGTCGTCCAGGACGATCGCCGGGCGCCGGTATCGCTCGACCAGCTTGTTGGCGACGATCCCCAGCACCCCGGCGGTCCACCCCTGGCCATGCACCACGAGGATAGGCCGGTCTCCCACGAGGGAGTCTGCCAGCAGACAGGCTTCGGCCTCCGCGAGGATACGGTCAGATTCGACCCGGCGACGATCATTGATCGCCTCCATCTCCTTGGCCAGGCGCTTCGCCTCTTCGGGATCGTCCGTCAGCATCAGGTCGAGCGCGATCCGGGGGTCCCCCATCCGGCCGGCCGCGTTGAGGCGGGGCGCCAACTTGAAGCTGATCGCCCCGGCATCGACCTGGCGCGGGTCGATGCCGGCCACGTCACAGAGCGCGGAGATCCCGACGCGCGGCCGTGATCGGAACACCGCGATCCCATCTTTGACGAGACGACGGTTCATGTCCGTCAGCGACGACACGTCCGCGACCGTGCCGAGTGCCGCCAGGTCCTGATAATCAGTCTCGTTCCCGCCCGTGGTGACGATTTTCCCCTCGCCTGCCAGGGCCGAGACGAGGAGATAACTCAGCCCGGCCGCCGATAGGCGGCGCTCCGGGGTGTCTTCGCACGCGGGGACCTGGGCCGAGACGAGGATCGCGTTGAGTGGCCCGGTTTCACCCGGCGTCATTTGGTGGTGGTCGAGGATGACGACGTCGAACTCGGCCGCCTGGGCGTAGGCCACCTGATCGTGATCGCCGCTGCCGCAATCGACCACGATCAGCAGGGAAGCCCCACTGGCTCGCAGGTCGTCGATCCCGGCTTGGCTCAGGCCATACCCCTCGTCGCGACGTGGCAGTCGGGCCGCTATCCGCCCCGGGTCACCGGTCGCGGCTCGCAGCGCCATGACCAGGATCGCGGTCGAGGTGATCCCGTCGGCGTCGTAGTCCCCGAAGATCGCGATCCGCTCCTGCTTGTTGATCGCGTCGATGACCCGGTTGACTGCTTGGTCCATCCCGGGCACCCTGGATGAATCGGGCGGGTCACCGACCGTCAGGTCGAGAAATCGGCGGGCCTCTCGGGGTTCACGAATGCCTCGCCGGTAGAGCAGTTCGCCGACGAGCGGGTTCCGGTGCAGCCCGTCCGCGGCACCGGGCGGCAACGACTCCGGGAGTCGCCAGGCGTCGTAGGAGGTCATCGGGCCCGACCCGGCGCGTTCCCGGGACACCGGTCGCGGGCGGGAACGGGAGAGGGTCCAGGGGATCGGAGAACCGTTTTCATGCTGGCGATCGTAGCATGGACGAGCGATTCGGGACCGTCCGGAGACGGTGTCGCGCGTGGTACCATCCTGTTGTCGAACGTCATATCGCAGATGTACGTAGATGCTCCTGGGGCAGGGATGCATCGCTCGCTTCCCGGACGACCGGTGAGCGCGTGGCCATGGGACACGGGGAGATGAACGGTGCGGAGCAGAACTCGGATGTCGTCGGGTGCCGCGCCCCGGCGAGGGTGGACAACGGCCCTGGCGACCCTGCTGGTCTTGGTGACGCTCGGGGGCACCATCCCCCGGGCCGCTCTGGCCCAGGAGGACGCCGGCGTCGCCTGGTCCCCTCCCCGCACCGTCTATGTCGAGGCCGCGGGCCATACCGTCGATGGCCTGTTCCTCAACTTCTGGCGCGACTACCCCGACGTCCTCGGCGACCCGATCACCGAGGAGTTCACCGCCGGGTCGCCCTACGGCGCGGGTGAGGACGGGGACGCCGGCGAGGACGGGGACGC
>JBBJOE010000173.1:0-6038 GCA_037721765.1 Thermomicrobiales bacterium | reverse complement strand
CCTCGACCGTATCGCCGACATCACCGGCTTCGACCTCTCCGACCCCGACATCCGCTTGCGGTTACAGATCGCCCTGCGGATCAATATTGCGCTGCATGGGGACGAACGGTGATGGGAGACGGGCCAATCGCGAGCACGAATCGTCGTGGTCTTCGGTTAGGATCGCATCGCCGATCGCGATGCAGACGCGGACGTGAAGGATCGATCTCAGGAAGGGAAGCATCTCGCCATGCGGTACAAGCTGTGGGACACGGATACCGACAAGTTGTTCGCGGTCTCTGATTTGAGGACAGAAACCGCGTCCCTCGCACGAACGCTGCTCGCGGCGTATGACACCGGGGATGCCGATGACCTCGAACTGATCGTCGAAACTGAGGGTGGCGAGCTGATTGGGAACTACTTCGGCGCGGCGCTCGCGGCGTGGGCCGATGACGTACTCGCGGGCACCGAAATGGCGATCTGCCAAACGGCTCAACACCGATATCCGATGTAGGGACGCTGCTTGCCGCACTCTTCTCAGGCAAGCATGCTCTAGGTAGACCATTCGTTAGGCAGGAGGACGCAGCAAGCAGCGCCCCTACAGATCTTGCCATGTCAAGACGTGGTCAGCATCGGCTGCGCCGCCGCCCGCCAGAAGTCCGTACCGAACTGTCTGGCCACAAGGGTACCGGCGCCGCCGTGAGTCCTGAGAGATGACCGATCAGCACCGACTGTTGTTACGGATATCGGATCACTCCGCCGTGAACACCGCGCAGGCGTTTTGGCCGCCGAAGCCGAAGCCGTTGGCCAGGGCGACGCGGACCGGCATCTCGCGGGAGACGTTGGGGATGTAGTCGAGGTCGCAGGCCGGGTCGGGGTCGGTCAGGTTGATCGTCGGGGGGACGCGGCCGTCGCGGATCGCCAGGACGCAGGCCAGCGAGGAGACGGCCCCGGCGGCGCCGAGCAGGTGACCGAGCATCGACTTGTTGGCGGAGATCACCAACTTCGGGGCGTGATCGCCGAAGGCGATCTTGAGGGCCTGGGTCTCGGCGATGTCACCGATCGTGGTCGAGGTGGCGTGGGCGGCCACGTAGTCGACGTCGGACGGGGCCACCCCGGCCCGGGCCATCGCCTGGGTGATCGCCCGGGCCGCGCCGCTGCCTTTCGGGTCCGGCGCGGTGATGTGGAAGGCGTCGGAGGTGTAGGAGCCGCCGTGGGCGACGCAGATCGGGCTGGCGCCCCGCCGGGCGGCGTGCTCTTCCGTCTCTAGCACCATGATCGCCGCGCCCTCGGAGAAGACGAACCCGTCCCGGCCCAGGTCGAAGGGACGGCTGGCCTCGGCCGGGCACTCGTTGCGGCGGGAGAGGGCCCCCATGTGGGCCAGGCTGGTCAGGGCCACAGGTGTCAGGGCCGCCTCGGTACCGCCGGTGATGACGACATCGACCTCGCCCCGCTCCAGCATGTAGATCGCGTCGACGAACGCCTGGACGCCGGCCGCGCAGGCCGCCACCGAGGTCACCGCCGGGCCGTGGATGCCCATCTGGATCGCCACCTGGCAACTGGCCATGTTGGGGGCGAAGATCGGGATCAGGAACGGCCCGACCCGGTTCGGGCCGCGCTCGATCATGTTCCGGACCTCGGTCTCGATCGTCGGCACGCCGCCGCCGCCGGTGTTGACCACGATCCCGATCCGGTCCCGGTTGGCGTCGGTGATCTCCAGCCCCGCCTGGCCGATCGCCTCCCGGGCGGCGGCCACGGCGAACTGCGCGAACCGATCCATCCTGCGGGCCGCCTTGGGGTTCATGTGATCGCCGGGGACGAAATCGGGCACCTCGCCGGCGATCTGGACCTCGAGGTCGCTGGGGTCGAAGTGCTGGACGATCCTGATCCCGGACCGACCGGCGTTCAGGCCCTCCCAGAACGTCTCCGCCCCCGTGCCGAGCGGCGTGACCGCCCCGACCCCCGTCACCACCACCCGCGTCACCGTCGTACTCCCCTCGCCCGGCGAACCGTCTCCCCGGCGGGCACGGCGCACGTCACCACCCGATCCCGGGTGGCCGTCGATGATAGGCCATCATCACCTTGGGACATCACACACCGGATCGCCATCGATCGCACGCCGGTTCGCCGCCCCGGACCCATCGCCCGTCTGGGCAGACCACGGGGCCGTCTCGGCCCCGCGCGTAGGCACCTATCCCGCTAAGTGTACGGGACTTGCCGGGGACGGGCTACCGGAACGACGCGCCCTCGCCGGACCGTCCCCGGCCGACAGTGGTCCGGACCCGTTTCGGCCCGTCAGCCCGGGGTTTCCCTGGCCGGGCGCGGCCTCTCATCACCCTCTTCGGGTCCGCCTGTCGGACGGCCGCGTTTGACGAGATCGGCCGAAAACGGTATCATGGGGGAGCGTTTGTAGAACATGTTTTCTATGAACGTTCACCCTGCCGACCCGCGAGCGAACGTGATCGATCCCGGTTCCCAAACCTAGCCGGACGTGCCCCCGGACCACCCTCGAAACCATCGTCCGGCACTCCGATGGACGGCCGGACAAGGAGCTTCCCCACGATGACAGAGCGAGACCGCGCGGTAGACCTCGCGATGGCCCAGATCGAGCGCCAGTTCGGCAAGGGCTCGATCATGAAGATGAAGCCCGGCGAGACCAACCCGATGCAGCTCGACGCGATCCCGACCGGGAGCATCGCGCTCGACCTCGCCCTCGGCATCGGCGGCGTGCCGCGCGGCCGGATCGTCGAGATCTACGGCCCGGAGTCGTCCGGCAAGACGACCTTGGCGCTGCACATCATCGCCGAGGCCCAGAAGATGGGCGGCATCGCCGCCATCGTCGATGCCGAGCACGCTTTGGACCCCATCTACGCCGGCAAGCTGGGGGTGGATCTCGATAACCTGCTCATCTCCCAGCCGGACACCGGCGAGCAGGGGCTGGAGATCGCCGAGACCCTGGTCCGCTCCGGCGCCCTCGACGTGGTGGTGATCGACTCGGTCGCCGCCCTGGTGCCGAAGGCCGAGATCGAGGGCGACATGGGCGACTCCCACGTCGGCCTCCAGGCGCGCCTGATGAGCCAGGCCCTCCGCAAGCTGACCGGGGCGATCAGCCGCTCCCGCACCTGCGTCATCTTCATCAACCAGCTCCGGATGAAGATCGGCGTCATGTTCGGCAACCCGGAGACCACCACCGGCGGCCAGGCCCTCAAGTTCTACGCGTCGGTCCGGATGGACATCCGGCGGATCGAGGCGATCAAGGACGGCCAGACCTCGGTCGGGATGCGGGCCCGGGTCAAGGTGGTCAAGAACAAGACCGCTCCCCCGTTCCGCCAGGCCGAGTTCGACATCATGTACAACGAGGGCATCTCCGTCACCGGCAGCGTCCTCGACGTCGGTACCGACCTGGGTCTGGTGCGCAAGAGCGGGGCGTGGTTCTACCTCGGCGAGGAGCGGCTCGGCCAGGGCCGCGAGAATGCCAAGGAGTTCCTCAAGCACAACCCCGACGTGCTGAACGACATCCGCAACCGGATCAAGGCGGCCTCGCCCGAACTGTCCGGCCGGATCGCCTTCGACGGCTCCGAGGGCAACCCGACGCCCGCCGCGGTCCTCGACGCCGACGG
Organism: Thermomicrobiales bacterium; assembly: GCA_037721765.1. GTDB lineage: Bacteria > Chloroflexota > Chloroflexia > Thermomicrobiales > UBA6265 > JACCVE01. Next base: position 2,439 of record JBBJOE010000173.1, on the reverse strand, counting down.
CGTCCTCGTCGAGCCCCTCTTCACCCCCGCCCCGGCCCCGGAACCGACCACGAAGGCCGGCCGCCGGTCCGCGAACGGGAAAGTGACGGCCGACGCCGGATAGCGGCCAAAACATCACGCCGTCGTGCCGGGAGCGGGCTCCGAAATGTCTGGTGAGATCCCGGCGCCCGTTCAGGGTGTTCAGTACGGTCTCGCGGTTCCCGCTTCCCAGGCGATCGTGGGCGTGGGAGCCCTGACGTGTCGGGGACATCGCGCGGCGTTGTGTTTACACTTCGGCCCATGATCGCCGGTGGTCGTCTCGGTAGACTCAATACGCGGACGGATGACCCGACGTTCGTGGGGGTACACGCGATCGGGAATCGTCGTGAACCGTGGGGATGTGGGTGATGGTGTTCCCTTCGCCTCACACGAGCGCCGTGGCCCGTGACTCCCCGATCGTCCGGGGCGTCCCCGCATGACGCTCCCCGTGGTCTCCCCGCCCGGCGACGCGGCCCCGACCGCCCTGGCCCGCTACCACGCGGCCGTCGCCCGCGTCGATGCCCTGATCGAGCGACCGTCTACTCCCACCGGCAAGACCACGGCCGAGATCCGAGGCCGGGCGATCCTGCGCCTCGACCAGGCGCGGCGGTTCCTGGCACTGCTGGGGAACCCGGAAGGGCGCTACCCGATCGTCCACGTCGGGGGTACCTCGGGCAAGGGCTCGACCAGCACCGCCATCGCCGCGATCCTGACCGCCGCCGGGCACAAGACGGGACTGCATACCTCTCCCTACCTCCAGGCGGCCAGCGAAAAGCTCCAGATCGACGGTCGCCTGATCGCCCCGGACCGGTTCGCGGACCTGGTCGACCACGTCCTCGCCGCCCACGGGCGCTGGCTGGCCGCGGGTGAACCGCCCCTCACCTACGGGGAGATCTGGCTGGCGCTGCTCACGACCTTCTTCGCCGGGGAGCGGGTCGACGTCGCGGTGATCGAGGTCGGGGCCGGGGGGCGATTCGACCTGACCAACGTCGTCTCGCCCGTCGTCAGCGTGATCACCTCGGTTGATCTGGACCACACCGTCACGCTCGGCGAAACGATCGCCGAGATCGCCTGGCACAAGGCCGGCATCATCAAGCCGGGCGTCCCGGCCGTGACCGCCGTGACCGGCGAGACGGCGCTGGGGATCATCCGGGCCGAGGCCGCCGCGGTCGGCACCGGGGTGACGCGGGTGATCCCCGGCGAGACGTTCGCGCCGCTCCCCTCCCCGCCGGGTCAGAACCGTTGGCGGGACATCACTGGTCCGGGCGAGGGGCGGGTATTTCCGGCCCCCCGGGGCCTGTACCAGGTCACCAATGCCGCGACGGCCGTCGCGACCGCGCGGGCCCTGCCGCCAACGTTCGCGATCGACGACGCGACGATCGCGGCCGGGTTGGAGGCGGCCCGCATCCCGGGCCGCTACGAGGTGATGCCCGGCGAGCCGACCGTGATCCTCGACGGCGCCCACAACCCGGAGAAGATCGCCGCCCTGGTCGAGAACCTGCGGGCCGACGCCCTGGCGGATCCGGGGCGCCGGCCGGTGATCGTCCTCGGCATCGTCGAGGCCAAGCAGCACGCCGCCATGATCGAGCGGATCGTTCCCCATGCCGCGGCACTGGTGGTGACGGTGCCGAAGGTCCTCGCCAAACCGGGCGCGGAGGCTGCCGCGCTGGCCCGGACCGCCCGTGACGCCGGGTTCGGCGGCCCGATCCGGATCGAGCCCGACCCGGACCGCGCCCTGGACACCGCCATCGACCTGGCGGGGGATGATCCTCTCGTCACGGTTCTGGTGACCGGCTCTCTCTACCTGATCGGCAACGTCCGCGACCGGTGGTACCCCACGGACGCGATCATCACCCAACGGACGCCGTGGCCGGACGGGACACATGGGGCGCCGGGATAACGATCTCGGCTTCCGATCGTGCAGATCGTAACCGTCACATATTCGGTAGGTGAGACGATCTCTGCCACCTTCCTCGGCACACCGCCTCCATGACGGACACATGTGTAGGCAATAGGATGCAGCGAGCGGCGCCCTCACGGGCCATGCCCCGCACGATGGACATGCCGTTCATCGGTTTAACGGTCCCGGTCAAGCCCCACAGAAGCGGGTCACGAGGCGGTGGATGAACTGGCTGGCGAACGAGAGGTCCTCGACGGCGATCCGTTCGTCGTGACCGTGGACCAGCGTCGCGTAGAGGGCGTGGCGGTCGGAAGGCGGGGCCGGGAAGAAGCCGTAGACCTTGACCCCCGGGATGTTGCGAGCGTCGGTCCCGCCGGAGACGAGGTAGGGCGCGACCTTGGCGCCGGGGTCCATCTCGGCGACGGTGGCGGCGATGGCGTCGAACAGGGGCGAGGCCGGGTCGGCCATGATGCCCCGCTCATGGGAGAGCAGGGTCACCTCGACATCGTCCCCGACGACGG
>JBBJOE010000172.1:0-6071 GCA_037721765.1 Thermomicrobiales bacterium | reverse complement strand
TGAGTGGGAAACGCGGCCCCCGGCTCGTCCGGGCCAGGCGGCCACGATCCTGCGAGCGGCGCGGGTTGCCGGCCTCGTCCGTCGACTCGCCTTCGCCCCGGGGGATCACCCATGTCGATCGACCCGACCCCCGCCGCACCGGACCCGTCCGGCACACTGATCGTGGTGGATGTCCAGCGGGGATTCATCAACGATTTCACCGCCCACATCCCGGCCCGCGTCGCCCGCCTGGTCGCCGCCGCCGCCTACGACCCCGTCTATTTCACGCGCTTCGTCAATCCCCCCGGCAGCCCCTACCAGCGATTCCTGGCCTGGGACGACCTGGCCGGGCCGCCCGAGACCGACCTGGTGCCGGAACTGGCCTCCCTCGCCACCCCGGCCACGACCTTCACCAAGCCCGGCTTCACCGGCCTGCCGGACGACCTAGTCGCGCGCCTGCGGGCCGACGGACCGGAGCGGGTGACGCTGGTCGGCATCGACACCGACATGTGCGTCCTGAAGGTGGCGATGGACGTCTTCGACCTGGGTTTCGAACCGATCGTGCTGATCGACTGCTGCGCCAGCACCGCCGGCCTACTGGCCCACCTGGCTGGCCTCGCCGTCCTGAGCCGCAACATCGGCCCGTACCAACTCCACGACGCGGGCCTCAACGGCGGCCGGCTCGCCGCGCCCGCACCCGATCGGCCGGGGTGATCGGGCGCCCTGGAGTTCACCGGCCAGTACCGCGCCAGGGACGCCCGGCGCGCGCTTGAACGTCGGCCGTGGGCTCCCACGGTCGTCCTACTCGTCGCTCGACTCATGCCTTTGCCGGTCCTGGCTGGCGTGGGCCGCCGCGAGACGCGCGATCGGCACCCGGTAAGGCGAGGCGCTGATGTAGTCGAGGCCGGCCTTGGCAAAGAACGCGATGCTGTCGGGATCGCCGCCGTGCTCCCCGCAGATGCCCACCTTGAGGTCCGGCCGGGCTTGGCGGCCGAGCTTGGTGCCCATCTCGATCAGCCGCCCGACCCCGTCCACGTCGAGCGACAAGAAGGGGTCATGGGGCAAAATCCTCTTCCCCACGTAGTCCGGCAGGAAGCGGCTGGCATCGTCCCGGCTCATCCCCAGCGCCGTCTGTGTCAGGTCGTTGGTCCCGAACGAGATGAAGTCCGCGAACGGGGCGATCTGGTCGGCCAGCAGCGCCGCCCGCGGCAGCTCGATCATCGTCCCCACCAGGTACGACACCGTCGTGCCTTCCTCCGCGAAGACGGTCTCGGCCGTCCGGTCGACGACGGCTCGCTGGAGTTCGAGCTCCCGCGGTGCGACGACGAGCGGGATCATCACCTCGGGCAGCACCGTGCCGCCCTCCCGCGTCACCTGGCAGGCGGCGGAGAAGATCGCCCGCGCCTGCATCGCGGTGATCTCGGGGTAGGCGATCCCGAGGCGGCAGCCGCGGAAGCCGAGCATCGGGTTGGCCTCGCGCAACTGCTGCACCTTGGCCCGGACGACGGCGGCGTCGATCCCCATCTCCCACGCCAGGTTCCCTTCCTCGGCCGACGAGTGGGGCAGGAACTCATGCAACGGCGGGTCGAGCGTGCGGATCGTGACCGGCAGCCCGTCCATCGCCCGGAAGATGGCGGCGAAATCGTCCCGCTGGAGCGGCAGGAGCGCGGCCAAGGCAGTCTCGCGCGCCGTGGCGTCGTCGGCCAGGATCATCTCCCGCATCGCCTGGAGCCGGTTGCCCTGGAAGAACATGTGCTCGGTCCGGCAGAGGCCGATGCCCTCGGCGCCCAGTTTGCGCGCCACAGCGGCGTCGCGCGGGGTATCGGCGTTGGCCCGCACCCGCAGGCCACGCTCCGCGTCCGCCCAGCCGAGGAGTTGGCGGTAATCCTCGCCCGTTTCGGGTTGGATCATCCGGACCCGTCCCCGAATCACCCGGCCGGTGGCGCCGTCGATCGTCAACCAGTCGTGACGCCGCACGACGGTCTCCCCGACGTTGAGGAACCCACCCGCCTCGTTGACTTCGAGGTCCCCGGCCCCGGTGACACACGGCTTGCCCATCCCCCGGGCTACCACCGCCGCGTGGGACGTGGTGCCGCCGCGCGCGGTCACGATGCCCCGGGCGGCCACCATGCCGTGGAAATCTTCCGGCGAGGTCTCCCGGCGGACGAGGATCACCGGGCGGCCGCTCGCCTGGAGTTGCTGCGCCTCGTCCGGGTCGAAGACGGCCTGACCGCTGGCGGCCCCCGGGGAGGCCGGCATCCCCACGGTCAGCACGTCCAGCTCGGCGGCCGGGTCGATCATCGGGTGGAGCAACTGGTCGATCTGATCGGGCTGGACGCGCCGGACCGCCTTGGCGGGGTCGATCAGCCCCTCGTCGACCATCGCGACGGCGATGCGGACGGCGGCGATGCCGGTGCGCTTCGCCGCCCGCGTCTGGAGCATCCAGAGCCGCCCCCGCTCGATCGTGAACTCCAGGTCTTGGGCGTCGGTGAAGTGCTCCTCCAGCCGCGCCGCGACCGCCCGCAACTCCGTGAACGCGCCCGCCAGACGGGGGTCATCGGCCAGACCGTCGAGCGCCCGCGGCGTCCGGATCCCCGCCACCACGTCTTCGCCCTGAGCGTTGGGGAGAAACTCGCCGACCAGGCGCCGCTCGCCCGTGGCCGGGTCGCGGGTGAAGGCGACCCCGGTGGCGCTGTCCTCGCCGAGGTTGCCGAAGACCATCGCCTGGACGGTCACCGCCGTGCCGAGATCGTCGGGGATTCGGAACTCCCGCCGGTAGGCGACGGCACGCCCGGTGTTCCACGACCGGAAGACGGCCTCGACCGCCCCCCGCAACTGCACCACCGGATCAGCGGGAAAATCCTGACCCGTCGCCCCGCGGATGATCTCGCGGTAGGTCTCCACCACCGCCCGCAGGGTCGGCGCATCGAGCGCGGCGTCGTTGTCCACGCCCAGGCGCCGCTTGTGTGTCGTCAGGGCGGATTCGAAGCGATCGCCCCTGATCCCCAGGACCACGCGGCCATACATCTGGATCAGGCGCCGGAACGAATCCCAGGCGAAGCGGTCGTCCCCGGCCTGCGCGGCGAGACCGGTGACGGTGGCATCGTCGAGCCCCAGGTTGAGGACGGTCTCCATCATCCCCGGCATGGACGCGGCCGCCCCGGAGCGGACCGAGACGAGCAATGGGTTGGCGGCATCGCCGAAACCCCGGCCGATCTGCCGCTCGATCCCGTTCAGCCCGGCGTCCAACTCGTCCCAGAGACCCTCGGGGATGGCGCCGCCGCCATCGAGGTAGGCCCGGCAGGCATCGGTGGTGATCGTGAAACCCGGCGGGATCGGCAGGTCGAGGCTGGTCATCTCGGCGAGGTTGGCTCCCTTGCCGCCGAGCAAGGCGCGCTGGGAGGCATCGCCCTCCGTGAACAATCGAATCCATCGCGCCATCCTCGTCCCCCTCCGACCAATCGGTCGTGATGCGGTCACCGGCCATCTGACCGGTCGTCCGTCTGACAGGAGCCCGTTTCCGAGCCGACAAGGCGTCCTGCCAGTGCCCAATCGGTCCGGCCTCCTTGGGCACCAAATCTCTTGGACACACGACGATGGTGTCGTTGCCAGCATCGCTTGACCGGCATGTTTTGGGCCACGAGCCGTGATGGCGGGCCGCCACGGGGCCTGCCACGGGACATGACCGCTGTCACCCGGATTGTCTGATGCCACCGGCCCCATCGCACCGATCACCCGGGATGGTCGCTTCCGATCGAGCGCCCCGGGTCCCAAACGCCGAGTGCCTCGTTCCCTGTCCCAGCGTGTCGGCCCCATAGGCCCGACCCGTGAATCGACCGGGCATCACCCGGTGTACCATCCCGTCACCCGCGTCACCCGGTATGGGGGAGTCCCGTCACTGTCGAGATGGTGAGTGCCCGTGCGTGCGATGTACCTGCCCGATCCCGGTGCCCACCTCCGATACCATGACCTAGGCGGGCACGAGCCGGTCTGCGTCTATCTGCACGGGTTGGGCTTGGCGTCGTCCGCTGACTTCCCGGCGATCGCATGCGACCCGCGACTCGCGCCCTACCGCGCCCTCCTCGTCGATCTCCTCGGGTCCGGCTTCAGCGACCGTCCCGATGCGTTCCCCCACACGCTGGATGCTCACGCCGCGACCATCACCCGACTCCTCGCGCGGCTTGGCATCCGGGGCTGCCACCTCGTCGGTCACAGCCTGGGCGGCTCGATCGCGATCGTCCTGGCCGCTGCCCGTCCCGACCTCGTCGCCAGCCTGGTCGTCGCCGAGCCCAACCTGGAGCCGGAGGACGCGACGTTGAGCCGGACCATCGCCGACCAGACGGAGGAGGCCTACGTGGCGACGGGTCACGCCGCGCTGGTTGTCCGGGCCGAGGCGTGGGCGACCGAAGACCCGGCGATCGCGTCCTACCCGGGGACCCTGCGAGCGGCGGACCCGCGGGCGATGCACCGCTGCGCCACCGCCCTAGTGGGAGCATCGTTGCGGGAGACCTTCTTCGGGCTGGACCTGCCGCGCACCTACGTCTTCGGCGCCCTGAGCCTGCCGCATCCCCATCAGGATCTGCTCCGGGCCGGGGGAGTGGCGATGGCAGTGGTGCCGGACGCCGGTCACCTCATGATGTCCGAGAACCCGGACGGCGTGGCTCGCGTCATCGCCGAAACACTGGCGTAGTCAGCCCTTCGCTCGTTGACGATGCGCGGCGCGATGCGCGGTCGCCATCCCATGACCCTCACCGCATCCCGCTGGACATCGCGTCTTGCCCCGGCCATCCAGGCTCGTGCCGCCTGTACGGACGCGCGCCAGATTGCCCCGGCTGACCCCTTGACAGGAATGCCCTGACCGTATACTCTGTACGTACAGTCCCGAGGGGCCATCGTCCCGGAGGTCGAACCACCCAAGCGCGTTCCGGCGGCCCGAGGTCGCGGGGCCGACGGCCGGACAACCGGGCGCGTATCGGGGCAGAGGCGGGGAAGCGCACGCGTTGCGGGGCGACGTGCGACGAGCCACCGAGGCGGGGACGACCAACGGAGATCGGTTCGTCGGGACTGTATCTTTGTGCCCGGTGCTTGGCATCTGCCGCCGGGGCCATGTGCCGGCGCTTGCCGGGCCGGGCCGTCAATCCGACTCCCGGCCACCCGCACCCGACGGCTCAGGAATCGACACCTCGGGCCCGGCCGCATGATCCGCCCGCGTCGTCGGTGCATCCGGCCGAGCTGGGCTCACGAGCGCCACCGCGTACCCCCGGCCGGGGACGGGGCGAGCGATCCGGCGCGGGCCAGTCCAGGCGATCCGGCGCTCTATCCCCACGTTCCGCGGAACCGGCCACCCCGCCTCACGGAAACCGCGACCCGATCGTCATCATCACGGCGCGGGCGGCGGCGATGCCCCCGTGCGTCGGGGCGGCGTTGGCCGTGAGTCTCCCCGGGCGATCCGGTCACCACGATGTCGAACCCACGACCAGAACCGAACCAGCCGGGGGAACGCGGGGCACCCGACCACGGGGCATCCCGGCACGTCGTGATCGCCCGGGCCCGGACGATCGCTCGGCTCCCGTGCCGAATCCCGGTCACACCGCGGGTGGAGAGCCACCTATGCGGGTCGGGTGACCGATCACATGTCGCGACGATCATCGAGAACGATGCGAGGAGAACGTCCCGCCGGCGACCCGGTCGGGACGACGGGCCCCCGTTCGGCCATGACCGGGGAGTTGCCTGCCGGGCCGGGAGACGACGCCCCACCGAACCGGGTCCGTCCGGGTCGTCGACCCGGGTCAGGTTCGCGCGTCACCAGGATCCGGCACACCGCCCGGGCCGTCCCCCGGCGAGGGGGCGGTGGCCGGTCGAGCGGGAGACGGGGCGCCGGGATCGGCGACCGGGTGAGACAAACCAACGGACGTGCCGGGTGGCGACGGGCGAGATGCCGGCGCATACCCCGGGGTCGGCGCGGCGGCGGGCGGCGTCGCCGCGATCTGCCATGGGTGAGGATCTCCGGCCGGACGCGACTCCAGGCGCGACGGCGGCCCGGACGGTCCAGACCCCCCGGCCCGCCCGGCCCTTGCCATGTGGCCCGCCAC
>JBBJOE010000171.1:0-6071 GCA_037721765.1 Thermomicrobiales bacterium | reverse complement strand
CGACTACCGACTACGGCCCGTCACCCCGATTGGAACGCCAGTCGCCTCCGGTGCATCAGGACGCTCTGCAGCACCCCCTCCGCCGCCAGGAAGGTCCAGACCGAGGATGACCCGGCGCTGACGAACGGCAGGGTGATCCCCGTCACCGGCATCAGGCCGATGTTCATCCCGATATTGACCATCGCCTGGAACAGGAACGCCCCGGTGATCCCCGCCGCCAGGCATTGCCCGAAGCTGTCCCGTGCCACCTCGATCACCGACAGGCACCGCCAGATCATGATCAGGTACGTCGTCAGCAGCGCCAGCATCCCGACCAGGCCGAACATGCCGCTGACGTGGGCGAAGATGAAGTCCGACTCCCGCACCGTCAGCAGCTCCAATTGGCTCTGGGTCCCACCCGCCAGCCCGGCCCCGATCCACCCCCCGGACCCGATGCTGATCCGGGCCTGCATGATGTTGAACCCTTCTCCCATCGCGTCGAGGCCCGGGTTGTAGGAGACCAGCAGGCGCTCCTTCTGGTAATCGTGGAACGCGAATCGCCAGGCCGCGACGAAGGCCGGGGCCGCCATCAGGGCCAGGCCGGCGAAGTACATCGTCCGCGTCCGGGCCGTCATCAGCATCATCGTCGCCCAGATCGCCCCGAACACCAACGTCGAGCCGAGGTCGGGCTCCAGGAACACGATCACCATCGGCACCCCGACGATCAGCATCGAGACGACGAAGTTTCCCAGCTCGACCATGGCCGTGCCCCGCGAAGCGACGAAGGCCGCCAGGGCGATGATCGTGGTCAGCTTGGCAAACTCCGACGGCTGCATCGAGATCGGACCGAGGTCGATCCAGCGCTCGGACCCGCCGATCGTCGTCCCGACCGTCGGTAGCATCAGGGCGAACAGTGGTGCCAGGCCCGCCAGGTAGATGACCCACGCCCCCGTCGCCAGGAACCGGTAGTCGAACGAGGCGATCGCCAGCATCATCGTCAGGCCGACCATCCCGTAGAGCGCCTGACGGACGCCCAGGTTGTTCGGCCCCAGCGGGCCGAGCCCGGTCGCGCTCCAGATCGCCACCACCCCGAACCCCATCAGGATCAGCGTGGTGATGACCAGGTAGGGGTCGAAGTCCTTCCAGCGGTGGCCGCTCGTCATGGTGCCTGGCTCCTGGGGGTGAACTGGTCGGGTCCCGGTCGCGTCTGGCGGGCCGGCCGGCGTCTCCGGCCCCGGCGGGTCAGAGGACGACCACGTCGTTCATCGAGATGTGGAAGACGCAGCCCAGCAGCCCGGCGGCGTGGCGGCTCATCAGCATCCGGGGCAGGAAGATCTCGAAGTACTCCATCACCGAGGACATCGTGCTGTCGATCTCCAGCTGCAGCGTGATCGTCTTCGCCACCTCGTCGACCCGCAGGAACGACGAGGTGGCGGCGTAGTTGACGCGGTCGTGCTGGTCGAAGCTGGTCAGGTCCTGGTTGCGGACCCGGGACCGGTGGACATCGGACTTATCGGCCAGGATCAGGGCCGCCGAGATCGGGTGGACCGGCTCACCCAGCCGGGTGCCGTCGTCGCCGTGGGAGCCGATCGCCCCCAGCACGACCGCGATGTCTTCCGGCACCATCCCCAGCCGGGTCAAGATCGGGTAGGCCAGCGTGGCGCCGATCGTGGCGTGGCCGTGGCGGCTGACCACGTTGCCGATATCGTGCAGGTAGCCCGAGATCGCCGCCAATTCTTGGTGCCGGGCGTCGTGTCCCAGCAGTCGCATCACGTTCCGGGCGATGCTCGCCACCAGGGTCACGTGCCGGAATCCATGCTCCGTGAACCCCAGCACCCCCAGGTTGATGTTGGCCTGGGTGATGAAGGCCCGCACCTCCGCGTCGGCCCGCATGGTCTCGAACCCCAGGCTCGATTCGGACCGGGGTGCCTCGGCCGCCGTCTCCGCCCGGACGGCGGTCTTGCCGTAGCGCGGCTCGGCCCCGACCGGGACCAGCGTCGCCCCGCCGTCCGCCCCTCCATCGAGACCATCGATGGCCTCCAAGGTCTTCGCGGCCGCGCTGAGCTGCTCCTCGATCGTGTCCGGCATGATGCCGGGGGTCGCGTCGGGCGTGGCGTCGGGGGATTGGGGCATGGTGATGATCCTCGTGCGGACGGGTATCCCCGGAGTATAGGCCGACCGGCCGCGGCGTTCCCACCTCGCGGACCCACCGCGGCGGTGCCCGAGCAGCGTCGGGGGCCGTGTCGCGGCCGTGCGGGAGAGCCCAACGTACCCCCCAGTTCATGGTAAAATGACGGTATTGATGAATAGTGAAATGCTCGAATGTGGCGTCGCCGGTCCCCGGAATCCTGGGGGTGAACGCGTGGTTTCTCCGGACCGTCTCCCCGCCGCCGCCGCGATGGCGCCCGTCGCCCGAGTGGCCGGTGCGCTCGCGGACTGCCTCGCTGGCACCGCGCTCCCCATGGCTTCCCCGGCTCGGGACGGCTCCCTTCATGTCTTTCTTCGGTCCGGCCCCGGGCACGGGGCCGTCATGCTCCTGGCGCCGCGACCACGGGACAGGACGGTAACGGTGTCATCTCCGGTCAGACTCGGGAAGGGGACACGGTGGACGTGACCCAGATCAACGACACGCTCGACGCCATCCTCGTCGGCTGTCTCGCGTTCGGCCTGATCTTGTCGGCCGTCTCGATCCTCCTCGGGGGGATCGACCTGGACGCCGGCTCCGGCGAGGTGGGCGGGTCGTGGCTCGGCGGGGTCAATGGCGCGCTCGCGGCGGTGGGGTGGTTCGGCGGGGTCGGCCTGATCGCCCGGAACGCGATCGGACTCGTGGCCCCGCTCGCGGTGCTGGTCGCCCTCACCGGGGGCATCGCCGGGGCCCGTGTCGTCGCCATCGTCCTGCGTCGCCTGGTCCGGGAGGGGACGGCACTCGACCCGGCCCAGTTCGAGCTGCCGGGCATCCTGGCCCGGGTCTCCTCCTCGATCCGGCCCGGTGGGGTCGGGGAGATCATCTACGAGCAGGGCGGCGTGCGCCGGGTCTCCGCCGCCCGGGCCGAGCACGGCGACTCGATCGGGCGGGGCGCCGAGGTGGTCGTCCTCACCTACCGTGGGGGCATCGCCACCGTCGCTGCCTGGGAGGACCTGATGCGGCCCCGCGACGACGTGATCGCCCGGGGCGCCGCGCCGCAGCTGGGACCGGACGTTCCCGCCGGACCGGCGGTGGCTACCGGACCGGCCCAGCCAGCCCAACGGGCGCTGGCCGCCACCCACCGCACCGTGTAGCCCACCATCCGCCGGGACGCGGGTGCCAGGCGGTAGACGGGGACGACGCCCGGTCGTGACCCACCGGATGTCACGATTCGAGACACGAGACACGAGCATACGGTAACGGAGGCAGTCATGGAACTCGGTGGTGTATTGGTGATCGTCGGCCTGTTGGTCGGCATCGTGGTGGCGTTGCTGCTCGTCACGGCGACGCTCTTTCGAAAGGTGGGACCGAACCAGGCCCTGATCGTCTATGGTGCTGGCGGGACCAAGGTGATCAAGGGCAGCGGACGGATCGTCTGGCCCCTGGTCCAACAGTCTCGCGAACTCTCGCTGGAACTGATGAGTTTTGATGTCGCCCCGGCCCAAGACCTCTACACCAGCCAGGGCGTGGCCGTCAATGTCGAGGCCGTCGCCCAGATCAAGGTCAAATCCGACCCGATCAGCATCCTGACCGCCGCCGAGCAGTTCCTCAGCAAGAACGAGGCGCAGCAGCAGGGGCTCATCCGCCTGGTCATGGAGGGTCACCTGCGCGGTATCGTCGGTCAGCTCACCGTCGAGGCGATCGTCAAGGAACCGGAGATGGTCGGCGACCGGATGCGGGCCAACGTCGCCGACGACGTCAGCAAGATGGGCCTGGAGGTCATCTCGTTCACGATCCGCGAGGTGCGTGACCAGAACGAGTACATCCTCAACATGGGCAAGCCGGACATCGCCCTGGTCCGTCGCCAGGCCGACATCGCCACGGCCGAGGCCGACCGCGACACCGCCATCAAGCGCGCCCACGCCACCCGCGAGGCCGCCATCGCCCAGGCCGCCGCCCGCCAGGACGAGGTGATCGCCCAGGCCGCGAGCGAGACCAAGCAAGCCGAGGCCGTCCGCGACCTCAACGTCAAGCAGGCCGAGTACCGCGCCACCGTCCAGCTCCAGGCCGCGGCGGCCGACAAGGCCTACGAGATCCAGGCCAACGTCCAGCAGCAGCGGGTCATCGAGGAGCAGGTCCGGATCGACCAGGTCCGCAAGATCGGAGAGATCCAGGTCCAAGAGGCCGAGATCCAGCGCCGCGAGAAGGAACTGATCGCCACCATCCTCAAGGCCGCCCAGATCGAGCGGCAGCGGATCGAGACTCTGGCCGACGCCGACCGCCAGGCGCAGGTCCACAAGGCTTCCGGTGCCGCCGAGGCCGAGCGGTTGAACGGCCAGGCCCACGCCGAGATCGCCAAGCTGCAGGGTCTCGCCGAGGCCGAGGTGATCCTGGCCAAAGGCAACGCCGAGGCCCAGGCGATGGCCGTCAAGGCCGAGGCCTTCCAGGCCTACAACCAGGCCGCCGTGATCGACAAGTTCCTGACCACCTTGCCGGAGGCCATCCGGGCCATGTCGGAACCCCTCAACAAGGTCGACAAGATCACCGTCATCTCCACCGGTGGTGAGGGCGGCGGCATCGGCGTCAACAAGATCACCGCCGACATGACCCAGATGATCGCCCAGGTCCCCGCCCTGCTGGAGAGCCTGACCGGCATGCGGATCGAGGACATGATGCGCGGCGTCCCAGCCCTGCGCGACGTGATCGAGGCCGGCGCGACCGGCCACGACCCCGCGCACCCCAATGGCACCGCCCGGGCCGCCGCCGACGGGCACCTCGCCAACGGGACGACCACGGGATCTGGCGTCGAGCCGGGCGGCCGGGGCCAGGCGGCCCAGGTCGTCACCGCCCATGATGCCCACCCCAAGAACGGCGACCCCCGCCAGGAGGGGTGAAGCTGACGAATCCCGCTGCTTCGGGCAAGCCCCGTGCGGCGGGGATCGAGACGAGAAGCACGACATGCGCCGGGGCACCTCTCGTCGCCCCGGCAACGGAGCTGACAGCGTGAGACGATCACGCGCCGGGTGGAGTGACGAGCTGTCCGCGGCGGGTGGCCTCGGTGAACGCCGGGGTCCAGTCCCCGGCGGGCCGGACCATGGTTACTTCCCGCGTGACCGATGCCGTCGTCCCCAGCCGGGAAGGGTCCGGCGGTCGTGATGCCCCGTCGGGCACGGCGAGCGACGCCACGACGAGCTGTTGCCTGGCGGGCCTGGGATACCGTCCGGGAGTCGTCGCCCCGTGGCCCGTCGCGACCCCCACGTCGGGCCCCGTGCTATCCTTTTCCCACACTGGTCTGGTCGCCGACCGCGCCCGGCCGGATCCACCGGGCACGACGTGGGCCGTCCCGCTGGCCGGGAGGGGCGCCTGTCCCGTCACCGGGACCGTTCTCACCCCTTCCACCCGACGCCATCTTCCAAGGAACCCTTCCCCATGCCTTCCGACCCCTTCGAGACCTCCCCCGACGATCTGGACGCCCAGCGCGTCCGCGTCGAAGCCATCGGTGAGCCGGGCCAGCGTCGCTTCCGGCTCCTGACCCTGATCGACGGCGTCACCACCATCGTCTGGATGGAGAAGCAGCAGCTCCAGGCCCTCGGACTGGCTCTCGACCAGCTCATCGACCAGTTGCCCGACGCCCCCCCCTCCTTGAGTGGCGGCAACGTGCCGACCTCGTTCGACGAGGACACCCGCCGCCAGTTCCGCGTCGGCCGGATGGAGCTGGGTTACGACGAGCGCCGCGACCGCTTCGTCATCGTCGCCCACGACCTCACCGACGACGACACCGGGATCACCCTCCGCTGCCGCGTCAGCCGCGAGCAGGCCCGCGAACTGAGCGTCGATGCCGTCTCGGTCGTCTCCGCCGGCCGCCCCCGCTGCACCATGTGCGGAGCCCCGATGGGCCCCGGCCTCCACGTTTGCCCCCAGCAGAACGGCCACCTCCCCCGCGCCCTCGCCGACCTGGTGCTGGAGG
>JBBJOE010000170.1:0-6072 GCA_037721765.1 Thermomicrobiales bacterium | reverse complement strand
CCCCGGACCGAGACCTTGATCGTCTGCGCCGCCGACCACGCCTTCGCCTTCTCCGACGCCGGCTGGATGAATCCCCTCACCCCCGGCATGAGCCAGTCCGGCGTCCAGTTCGCCTTCGAACCGCTCGCCCTCTATCACGTCCTCACCGGCGAGACCGTCCCCTGGCTCGCGGAGTCCTGGGCCTACGACGAGGACGCGATGGGACTGACCGTTCGTCTCCGCCCCGGCATCCGCTGGAGCGATGGTCGCCCCCTGACCGCGACCGACGTCGTCGCCACCCTCCGCCTCCTCCGCGACGGTCCGGCGACCCTGCGCCTCGCCGGTGCCATCCAGGACCGCCTCCTCGATGCCCTGGCCCCCGACGAGCTGACCGTCCTCCTCCGCCTGCGCGACCCCGACCCGCGCTTCTTCCACGATGTCCTCGCCGCCGCCGGTGACCGGGCGCTGCCGATCGTCCCGGCCCACGTCTGGGACGGGCAGGATCCCGAGACGTTCCGCAACGTCGACCCGGCCCAGGGCTGGCCCGTCGTCTCCGGACCGTATCGCCTGCTCGCCGACTCGGCCGACGGGCGACTCTGGGACCGCCGCGACGACTGGTGGGCGGCCGCCACCGGCTTCCAGGCCCTCCCCGCGCCGCGCCGCATTCTCTACCGGCCCCGCTACGACGATTCCCACCTGGCCCGCCTCGCGGTCGACGGGGAAGTGGACACCACGCCGCCGCTTACCCCCTCCCGTATCGCCTCCGCCCTGGCCATCGCTCCGGCCCTGACCCTGACCAGTCCGACCGGTGCCGAGCCGCCCTTTGGTGCCGTCGACTGGCGCCCCCTGGTCCTCGGCTTCAATGCCCAGATGACCCCGTGGGATGACCCCGTCATGCGCCGCGCCGTCAACCACGCCATCGACCGCGACGAACTGGTCCGGGCGGGGGAACTGGGACGGGGCCAGGCCGCCACCCTGCCGTTCCCGGACTTCCCCGCCTTCGATCCCACCGTCGCCGACCTCGGCCCCGTGCTCGAACGCTTCCCGGTCGATGCCTACGATCCCGCCCAGACCACTGCCTCGCTGCGGGAGCGTGGGTACGCCCGGGCCCCGGGCGGCGTCTTCGCCCGCGACGGCCAGGCCCTGGCCCTGCCGATCGTGACCGCACCGGAGCACGCCGGGGTGGCCGCCGTCCTGGTCGCCCAACTGCGCCGGGCCGGCATCGACGCCACCGTCGCGACCCCCCCGGACGCCTCTGGTCAGATCGCCTTCGGCGTCGCGGCGGCCTGGCTCTGGCCCCACGGCGCGTCCGTCCGCGACCCCTACCTGACCCTGGACCGCTACCACGGTCGCCACGCCGTCCCCACCGGCGAGGCAGCCTTCTTCCCCGCCCGGTGGCGCGACGGCGCCTTCGACGCCATCGTCGATCGTCTCCTCGGCCTCGACCCCGCCGGCCCGGACGCCCGCGCCGCGGTCGTCGCGGCGATGGAGATCTGGCTGGCGGCCCTGCCCGAGATCCCCGTGCTCCAGAGCTTCAACCGGATCCCGCTCGGTACGCGATACTGGACCGGCTGGCCGCACGGCGCGTCCGGCCGCGACCCCGCCAGTTGGCGGGCGACCTTCCTGCCCAGCCTGGTCGCCCTCCGCCCCGCCCCGCCGCCCGGCGAGGTGACCTGAGCCCGGCGTGGACCGGCGGGTGACGCCACGAACGACGAAAGCATCGACGTGAGGAGACGGATGGAACGCAAGCGGGCCCTCTTCGTCGCCGGCGGCTGGGATCAACACGAACCGGAGAAGACCGCCGCCCGCTTCGCCGCCCTGCTCGCGGGGGACGGCTACGGGATCGACATGGCCGACTCCCTTGATGTCTACCTGGACCCCGAACGTCTCGCCCGCGCCGACCTGATCGTCCCGATCTGGACGATGGGCGAGATCACCCCGGAGCAGGAGCGCGGCCTCACCGGGGCGGTCCGGGCCGGCACCGGCCTGGCCGGATGGCACGGCGGCATGGCCGACGCCTTCCGCGCCAACCCCACCTACCAATTCATGGTCGGCGGCCAGTGGGTCGCCCACCCCGGCGCCGTCTTCGACTACGAGGTCGACATCGTCCCCGGCGACCACCCGATCACCAGGGACCTCGGGTCATTCACGATGCGGTCCGAGCAGTACTATCTCCACGTCGACCCGGGGAACGCGGTCCTGGCGACCACGACCTTCGACGGCACCCGGGGTGACGTGCCCTGGATCGCCGGGTGCGTGATGCCCGTGGCCTGGACCCGGGCTTGGGGCCGGGGTCGCGTCGCCTATTGTTCCCTCGGCCACAAGGATGCCGACTTCGACGTGCCCGAGGCACGCGAGATGGTCCACCGCGGGTTGCGGTGGGCGACGCGCTAGGCGACGTGCCAGGCGCAACGGGCCCGGCGACCGGCCGGTTCCGGGACGGAGACCGGTCCCCGGCGACGGGGCTCCCGGCACGGGAAGAGGAGACGGGTGTGGTCGAGCCGGTTCGCGTCGGGCTGATGGGCGCGGGGTTCATCAGCGACATCTATCTCACCAACGCCGCCAAATACGACGAACTCGAGGTGGTCGCCTGCGCCGACCTCGACCTGGACCGCGCCACGGCCCAGGCCGCCAAGCACGGCGTGGCCCGGGCCTGCTCCCCGGACGAGCTGCTGGCTGATCCCCAGGTCGAGCTGGTCATCAACCTGACCATCCCCCGCTCCCACGCCGAGGTCGGCATGGCCACCCTCGCCGCCGGCAAGCACCTCTACAGCGAGAAGCCCTTCACCATCGAGCGGGAGGACGCCGCCCGCCTGCTCGACAGCGCGGCCCAACGCGACCTGCGCGTCGGCAGCGCCCCGGACACCTTCCTCGGCGGGGGCCTCCAGACCTGCCGCCACCTGATCGACACCGGTGCCATCGGCCAACCGGTCGCCGCCACCGCCTTCATGACTGGTCACGGCCCGGAGGGCTGGCACCCCAACCCCGCCTTCTTCTACCAGTATGGCGGCGGCCCGATGCTCGACATGGCCCCCTACTACCTGACCGCCCTGGTCCACCTGCTCGGTCCCGTCCGCCGCGTCACCGGCTCGGCCCGGGCCAGCTTCCCCGAGCGGACCATCGGCAGTGAACCCCTGAAGGGTCAGAAGATCGCGGTCGAGGTCCCGACCCACGTCGCCGCCGTCCTCGACTTCGCCAGCGGCGCCATCGCCACCCTGGTCACCAGCTTCGATGTCTGGGCCGCCGACGTGCCCCGGATCGAGGTCTACGGCGCCACCGGTAGCCTCGGTGTTCCCGACCCCAACACCTTCGGCGGCCCGATCCGGATCAGGACGGCCGGGGCCAAGGAGTGGGCCGACGCCCCCCTGACCTTCGCCTCGGCCGAGAACAGCCGCGGCATCGGCGCCGCCGACATGGCCGCCGCCATCCGGGCCGGTGAACCCCACCGCGCCAGCGGCGAACTGGCCTACCACGTCCTCGACGTGATGCGGTCCATCCTCGACGCCAGCGACACCGGCCGCCACGTCGAACTCCAGAGCACCTGCGAGCGCCCGGCACCGCTGCCGGAAGGACTGCCGGACTGGGCCGTCCGGGCCTGACGACATCGATGGGATCTGTTCACGTCTCTGGCCGCCACGCACCGGGCGAACATACTTGTGGGGGCACCGCTTGCCGCGCCGTTCAACCTGATGAATAGTCAGTATCCTGACGAATGTGCCCGGGTCAGTCGCGGCAAGCGGCGCCCCTACCGAATGAGGCGGCGAACCCAGGACATCCCTTTCGACCGCCCCTCACCTTGACAACAAGTGTGCAACCTTGCTATCATCTCCGCATTAGCACTCCGGAAGCGAGAGTGCTAATGCGACCGGATCGAGGGCAGCGATGAGTCACGGACACCTTGGCCATCCCGACGAGATGCCCGACATCACCGCCCGCCAGCGGGTGGTGTTGAAGTTCATCGTCCAGGAGTACGTACATCGGGGTCGGCCGGTGGGTTCGAAGGAACTCTCCGAACGGTCTACGATCGGCGTCTCCTCGGCCACGATCCGCAACGAGATGGCCGACTTGGAGGGCGCCGGGCTGGTCCAGGCCCTCCACACCTCCGGTGGCCGGATACCGACCGACAAGGGGTACCGGTATTTCGTCCACCACCTCCTCGACGAGGCCGAGTTGCCCGCGGTCGACCAGATCATGATCCGGCACCAGTTCCGCCAGGTGGAAGTCCAGTTGGAGCGCTGGGTGGAACTCGCCGCCGCCGTCCTCGCCGAGACCGCCGGCAACGTCAGCGTCGTCACCGCCCCCCGGCCCGCCGTGCCGCGCCTGCGCCACTTCGAGCTGATCGGCCTCCAACCTCGCCTGGCCCTCCTGATCCTCGTGACCCACGAGAGTCTGGTCCGCCAGGTGATGGTCCACTGGCCGGAGCCCGTCGACCAGGCCACGCTCAGCCGGTTGGCCGATGCCATCGCCGGCGAGGTCTCCGGCCTCACCGCCGCCGAGATCGCGGCCCGGCCCCGCGCCACCGACGGAACGGCACGGTTCGTGCTCGCCCAGGTGGAAGCGGCCCTGCGGGGTCTGGAGACCGTCGGCGACACCGAGGTCCGCCACTCGGGCCTCCAGAACATGTTGGCCCAGCCCGAGTTCGGTGGCACCGATGCCCAACGGCTCCTCGATCTCTTGAGGGGTGGGGCCTTCCTCAACGCGGTGCTGCCCCAGTTGGCCCACCATGCCGATGTCCAGGTCTTCATCGGAGACGAGAACCCGTCCAATGACCTGCACCGGTTCGGCATCGTCGTCTCGACCTACGGGATCGACGGCGAGGTCACCGGCCTGCTCGGCGTGGTCGGCCCGACCCGGATGGCCTACGGCCGCTCCATCTCCTCGGTCCGCTACATGGCCCGCCTGATGAGTGACCTGATGGCCGATCTCCACAGTGCCTGACGGCGCGACGCTGCCCGGCCCGGTCCCGCGAAGCGGACCCGGTGACGGGACGACATGACCGCCCGGGGGCGGGGAAGGAGATACCCGATGGGTGAACGACGAGACGACGGGGGAGGGGAGGCGGCGACCGCGACCGCCCCGCCCGAGGACCTGAACGGGGATGCCGTGGGGCTCGACCCGGCCGACCTGGCGGCGGAACTCGACGCCGCCCGCGCCGAGCGGGACAGCCTGATCGACCAGCTCCAGCGGGAGCGGGCCGACTTCGCCAACTTCCGGCGCCGGGTCGACGGCGAGCGGGCCACGGCCCGTCAACTCGCTAGCCGCGACATCTTGATCCGGATCTTGCCGGTGATGGACGACTTCGACCGGGCCATGGCCGCCGTCCCGGCCGACCAGCCGGAGACGGGTTGGATCTCCGGTACCCGGATGGTCGGCAAGAAGCTTGCGTCCGTCCTGGAGAGCGCCGGGGTCACTCCCGTCCCCGCCCTCGGCGAGCGGTTCGACCCCGCCCTGCACGAGGCCGTGGCCACCGAGCC
Organism: Thermomicrobiales bacterium; assembly: GCA_037721765.1. Classification (GTDB taxonomy): domain Bacteria; phylum Chloroflexota; class Chloroflexia; order Thermomicrobiales; family UBA6265; genus JACCVE01. The sequence goes on along the minus strand of JBBJOE010000170.1, from coordinate 619 downwards.
AGGCACCGCCGGGGATCATGTGGTCGAGGTCTACCAGGGGGGCTACCGCCTCGCCGGGACCCTGCTCCGGCCGGCGATGGTGAAGACGGGCGACGCACCCCCCGGACAAGACGATGAGGACTCGGGAGGCGCGACCTCTCAGGCTTGAACCGAGCCCACGGCGACTGACGACGAGACACCCCAACGACGTATCGATACGGCAACGCGCGCGCGACGCGGAGGAAAACGAGCATGGGACGGACGATCGGTATCGACCTCGGGACGACGAACTCGGTGATGGCCACCATCGAAGGTGGCGAGCCCGTCATCATCCCCAACGCCGAAGGTGAGCGGCTGACCCCCTCGGTCGTCGCCGTCACCGCCAGTGGCGAGCGGCTCGTCGGGCGATTCGCCCGGCGCCAGGCCGTCACCAACCCCGAGAACACCGTGTTCTCGATCAAGCGCTTCATGGGCCGCAAGCACAGCGAGGTCACCGAGGAGGAGACCATCGTTCCGTTCAAGGTCGTCAGCGGCCCGAACGGCGATGCGCGCGTGGAGGCGGGCGGGCAGCAGTACAACCCGCCCGAGATCAGCGCGATGATCCTCCAGAAGCTGAAGACCGACGCGGAGGCCTACCTCG
>JBBJOE010000169.1:0-6078 GCA_037721765.1 Thermomicrobiales bacterium | reverse complement strand
GGGAGGGTCTTGTCGCAGGCGCCCAGGCCGATGATGGCGTCGAACATGTGGCCCCGGCCGACGAGTTCGACCGAGTCGGCGATCACCTCGCGGGAGACGAGCGAGGTCTTCATCCCCTCGGTGCCCATGGTGACCCCGTCGGAGATCGCGATGGTATTGAGCTCCATCGGGGTGCCGCCCGCGGCCCGGATGCCCTCCTTGACGACCTGGGCCAGGCGTCGCAGGCCCAGGTTGCAGGGCATCGTCTCGATCCAGGTCGAGGCGACGCCGATCATCGGCTTGGCCAGGTCCTCATCGGTCAGCCCGGTCGCCTTCAGCATCGCCCGGGCCCCGGCCCGGCTGTTGCCGTCGATGATCGTCCGGCTGTTGTGCCGCAGGTCGGCCACGTCGCCGTGCCCGTTCGTCCCCGTCCCGTTCGTCTTCCCGTTCTGGCCCGTGGTCATGGCTGCCTCCGGTGGTCGGGGACGGGGTGCGGGGCGTTCCGCCCGGGGCACGCGGTCCCGATCGTGATCGATCGTCGTGATGGCGTCAGTTTCCGCCCGATCGACGAACGATGCAAGGGACGCCGGCGGGAGTGGTCCAGGTCGGACCAGCGTGCCGCCCGCCGGGCGGTGGCCCGACGACGGCCAGGGTGCCGGGGCCCCGGGTATACTCGGTGAGGTATTGGACGCGATACCGGACCGTGCCCCGTCGGGCCGTCCAGGGGTCGTACGGTCGTGGAGCCTTCCCGTGCAAGTGGTGGAATTCGTCGCGCTGATCTTTCGGGTCTTCTCGTTGCTGCTGCTGGGCCGGGCCATCTGCTCCTGGTTCGATCCCGGTTTTCGGTCCGTGATCGGCCAGTTCCTCTACCAGGCCACCGAGCCGCTGGTCGGCCCGGTCCGCCAGATCATGCCCCGGACCGGCATGTTCGACTTTTCGATCATCATCACGATCATCCTGCTCAGGGTCTTGGAAATGGTCGTCCTCGGACTCCTGACCGGCTAGGGGCCCGGTCCCCGCTCCGGTCCGGCTGTGCCGCCCATTCGGTGGGAACGGGGTGGACCGGGTGCTGGCGATCCCGTAGCATGCGAGGGACGACGATGGCCGCCGCCGGGACCGTCCCGGACCACGCCCGACTGCCGACCAGACCATTCACCCTGACCGGCCCCGCCCACGGGTCCAGGAGCCACGGAACGCTATGCTGACACTCATCGTGACGCTGATGACCGTCCTCGGCATGGTCATGACGGACTCGCAGGGTTCGCACGGGACGATCGGTCACGGTGACCAGGGCCGGGACGACTCCGCCGAACGCACCTTCGGCAAAGCGTTCTACGTCTTCACCATCCTCTGCGGGATCGTGCTCGCCGTGGTCATCCTGGGGGGGATCGCCTCGCTGTTCGGCGCCTTCACCAAGGAAGTGATCGACCCGCCGGTCTAACTCTCCCCGGTCTCCTCTCGCGCGGGGGGCGCCGCTCTCGACCTATCCCGCCCGGCCACCGATTGGCCGGGCGTCGTCGCGTCCCGCGGATCGTGGTTCGGACCGGCGTGGCCCCCCCCGATGTCCAGGCCGTCCCCGGTCAGGTCGAGACCCATCAGACGCATCAGGCGAAGGGCGTTGGTGGAGGTCGCCAGGCCCGGTCGACTCCGGTAATCGAAGGTCATCGGGGCGTCGCCCGGCGCGTCGCCGACCGTCTCCCGGAAGTGGATCGGGTCGGCGGCGGCGGCCAGGAGGGGCGATTCGGCCAGGGTCAGGTCGTGGGTCGAGACGGCCCCGATCGCCCCCAGGTCGATCAGGCGGCGGATGATCTGGCGGGCTGCCACCTGCCGCTCGGCGGTGTTGGTGCCCTGCAAGATCTCGTCGAGCAGGAACAGGCAGCGCGTGCCGTCCCCGCCCCCCTCGGCCGCCACCTCGACGACCCGCTTCAGGCGCTGGAGTTCGGCCAGGAAGAACGACACGCCCCGGGCCAACGAATCCTCGACCCGGGCACTGGTGGCGATCCGGACCGGTGGCATGGCCATCACCCCGGCACAGACCGGCCCCCCCATCCCGGCCAGGACCGCGTTGGCACCGATCGCCCGCAGCAGGGTGCTCTTGCCGGACATGTTCGAGCCGGTCACGAGCAGGAAGGTGCCCGGCGGTCCGATCCGGACATCGTTTGCCACCCGCGACGCGGGCAGGAGTGGGTGGGCGAGGGCGGCGGCCCGGACCGCGTCCTCACCTGTCCCGACGACGGGGAACACCCATCCCGGTTCGGCATGGGCTAGAGCCGCCAGGGCGGCGATTGCCTCGACCTCCCCCAGGGCGCCGAGCCACCCGCGCGCCTTCCGGCCAGGTCCGACCTGCCACCGCTCCAGGGCGTCGAGGACGTGGATATCCCACATCGTCAGGGCCTGGATCGGCACGTAGAGTTGTGACCCCCGGGGGATGACCATGGCGGCCAGGCGGTCCAACCGGCGCAGGGCGGCCGGCGCTCCCGGATCATCGTCTGTCACGGCGGACGTGGTTCGACGGGACCAGGTCGTCGTCCACGGACGGTCCGCGAGGAGACCCAGCATGCCGGCGTAGTGGGACATCGTCCGGTGCCGGGTCGTGGCCCGTCCGATGACGCCGTGGACGGCGCCGCCCATCGTCTGGGAGAGGATCAGGTTCACCACCAGCGGCAGGATCCAGAGGGGCACCCCGAGAAGTCCCAGGATGTCGGCTACCCCGGTGAGCCACAGGAACCCCGTGCTGATCCGCGCGACCCAGCGCAGGGCCGGTCGCTTCGCCAGCCACGGCTCCGCCTCGGCCCAGTCCAGGAACGTCTCCGGGTCGGGATGGGCGTCGCTCAGGCGCCCCGTCCGCTCCAGGACCTGTCGCCAGTCGAGGTCGGGGGCCAATTCGGCGACCGCCTCCTGCCTGGGCAGCACCTCCGATGGGCGGGCCGGTTCGAGTAGCCAGCGACGCAGGGTCTCCTGCCCCATCGACGTGGTGGTCGTCGAGAGCAGGTGGGCCAGCGAGGACGGTCCAAAGACGTTCAGGTCGTGGCTGAAGGGGTGTTCCGGTGCCGGGGTCCAGGGGTCGCGGAAGGGGAGGGCCGCCCAATCGCGCCGGACGCGGGCGATGGCCTCATGGTTCACCGTCCCGTCCAGCGCGGCGATCCGCCGTTCCCGCCCGACCCGGCCGTGCTCCCGGACGAACCAGGCGAAGGCGACCAGGCCGACCAGACCGGCGATGACCGCCGCCGGGATGTCGTCCCAGAAACCCCAACCGGCCAATCCCGCCCCCGCGACGAACGCTAGCAGGCGGAGGTTCGCCAGCCGGTTCCATCGGCGGTTCAGGTTCGCGTAGCGGATCGCCGCGTCCGCGACCCGGGCCCCGTAGACATCCACGGGCGCCATGTCCGGTGAGGGTGGTGGGAGCGCCGGCAGGCCGCCGCTCACGCTCGACCCGGGCAGATGACGGATCGTGGGCGGGGGCCGTCATGCCGGTCGGGCACGGCGCGGGGATAACCGCCACGGTCGGTGGCGAGTGTGATGACGTGATCGGTCAACTGGGGTCTCCGGAGTGGGGGCTCGGGCGAGGTCACTCGGGCCGGGGCGACGGAACCACGGGCCACGGGATGGATCGCACCGGCCGAGCCAAGGGCGAGGGTCGCTCGCCGGCGCCCACTCTACGGGACCCGCCTGCTCACGATCGCCGCGGCCGGCGATCCCGCCCCCGATCCCGCTCGGCGACGTCGGAACGCGACGGCGCGGGTCGTCCCTATCCACCGTACCGTTGCCGCTGGATCTGCCGTATGAGTTCCAGCGCTCGCGGAGCCGGGGCCTGGCCCAGAACGATCACCGACCGGGCCCGGTCCGGAGACCGGGGCTCGGCCCGTGGCGTGACCGTCCGGCCCAGCGGCGGCAGGCCGGCGTTCACCCGGCTCCGATCCCCGGTCGAGAGGGACGACCAGGGTTGCCGGGGCACGACGGTGTTCGCCGGGGCGCGAGACCCCTGGTCCGGCATCGTCTCCCGTTGCGCGATAGCGGGGGCGCTGGTCGGCACCGGCGTCACCACCGGGCCTCCCGGCAGCGAGGTCGCGGCCCAGAGCACGACCGCGAGCACCACCACCGGCACGATCGCGACGATGCCGCGGGACCAGGTCCTGATCCCACGCGACGACCCGGCGGCGGCGATGCGCTCGGTCCGGGCGCGGACCATCGCCCGGCCGGCCGGATCGTCGCGCAGTGGCGTCCGGCTCCGGATCAACTCGGCGATGTCGCCGCCCATCAGGTCGATCCCGTCGTCACGGCCACGTCCCGGTGGGATCGACGGCCGCGTGCCGATGGCCGAGGGCCCCTGATGCCCTTCACGAGGAGGGGAGGACATGCTCGTCTCCTGTCAACGCGCGGTAGTGGTGGCGAAAATCGGCTTCTGCCCGGCTGATGCGTTTCCGGGCCGCCTCGTGAGAGATGTCCAGGATGCCCGCGACCTCGAGCCCGGTGAACCCGCCGAGGGCGTGGAGCAGGAGCGCCTCCCGCGGGGCCGGGGCGAGGCGGTCCAGCGCCCGCTGGATGTCGTCGCGACGGGCGACGTCCGCGCTGTGGTCGGGATGACGCAGGGCCGGGTCGGTCGCACCCGGCCGGTCGATGAGCCAGTCGAGCGACACGGCCGCCCGCAGGCGCCGTCGCCGCAGTTCGGCCCGGAATTGGTTCCGGGCGATCTGGAAGATCCAGGCGGGAAACGACAGGTCGTTGCGGAGTTGCGCTTGGGAACGGAACGCGGCGACGAACGTTCCCTGAGCCAGGTCGGCGGCGAGGTCGGGATCGCCCGTCTGTCGCGTCAGGTAGCGGAGCACCGGGGGATAGTGACGCTCGGTCAGCGTCGCGAAGTCGGCGGCATCGCGGACCACGGCGCGGTCGGACTCCACCGTCATCTCGGATTCCCGCCCCGGGATGATCCCGCTCTGCGCCATGACTGGACACCTCGGTCAACGGAGAACGGCGACCGGAGACCCGGGTGACGCGAGCGAGTGCCATCGCCTACGAGTATAGATGCGCCGCCATCGAGAAATGGGACACCGACCCGGTTCCCGCTGGGCGGGGACTCGTGTGAATCGATGCCCGCGAACCCGTGTCCCATTTTGGGTCCCCTCGCTATCTGTAGTGAGTGCGGGGGGTCGCGGTTGGCGACCCCGGCGATGATCACAAAGGAGCAAAACGATGCGATTGGCGACGGACGGCACACCACGCATCACGTTGGAGATCGGCCGGAGGTTCGGGATCATCACGTTGGTCATCGCGATGGTGGCCATGGGCGTCGCGAGTTGGACCCGGGTCGCCGCGCGAGACGACCTCGCGCCGAGGAACGCGGCGGCACTCACCCAGTTGACGCCCGGCTCCGAGCCGAGCCTGACCGTCACCGGCTACGGCGAGGCGACCGCCCCGGCCGATTCCGCGCTCATCCAATTGCTGATCGGAAGGGTCCAACCCGAGTTCGGCATGAGCGCCTATGAGAGTTCGGGCAGCTCAGTCGCCGTCAGCGCGGGCTCGAGCCAAGGCGAGGTGATCGAGGGCACACCCGGAGCCGGCGCACCGGAGCCGGGCACCCCGGCGATGCCGATCGGGCCGGGCATGCCGGACCCCATCGATGAGACCGCTCTCGAACCGATCCTTTCGGTACTCACGGGTGCCGGTATCTCGCGCGATGCCGTCGAGGTGGTCATCAGCCCGATCGCGCCCGATCCCTACTCGGGCCCGTACGGCGGCGCGGCGCGGCTCGAGTTCACCGTGGAAAATCCAGACCTGGCCGAGTTGACGGAGTTGATGACCGCGGTCAGCCAAACGGCATCGGAGAGTGCACTCACCCTCATCCAGGCCGGCACCGCGTACGAGGTCGCCGATTGCCAGGTCCTCGAAGACGAGGCCCAAGTGGCCGCCATCGAGGACGCACGCCAGCGCGCGGAACGCCTCGCCGGGCAGCTTGGGGTGACGACCGGTGCGACGCTTCTCGCCAGCGACTTCGGTTTCTTCGGTGACCCGAGCCTGGGCGGCTGTGGTTTCCCTGATGGGGCGGAGAGCTACGCGAGCTACGGTGGCCCCGGCGGTCTCTCGCTGACGATCCCCGACTTC
>JBBJOE010000168.1:0-6108 GCA_037721765.1 Thermomicrobiales bacterium | reverse complement strand
CGTCTTTCCCCGCACCACGAGGGTGATCGCCCCGGCGAGTGAGCCGATCCCCATCGCCGTCATCAGCAGGCCGAATCCCCGTGGGCCGGTCGCGAACACGTCCCTGGCGAGGAGCGGGATCCAGACGGAGAAGTTCATCCCGAAGGTGGCCACGAAGGCCACCAGGGTGATCGGCAACAGGATCGCCGGGGTCGATCGCACGTAGTGGAGGCCCTCCGTCAGGCGGGAGGCGGTCGATCCCTTCGGGTTTTCCGGCTTGGTGGTGCCCCGGATCAGCAGCAGCCCGGCGATCGCCCCGCTGAAGGTGACGGCGTTGAGGGCGAAACAGATCCCGGAGCCGAAGGCCGCCAGCAGGACGCCGGCGATGGCGGGGCCGAGGACGCGCCCGGTGTTGAACAGGGTCGAGTTCAGGGCGACCGCGTTCATCACCTGGTCCCGCTCGACCAGCTCGGAGACGAAGGTCTGCCTGGCGGGCATGTCGAAGGCGTTGATGATCCCCAGCAGGCCCGAGAGGACATAGACGTGCCACAGCTCGACCGTGCCCGAGAGCACCAGGATCGCCAGGAGGGCTGCCAGCACCGCCGAGATGGCCTGGGTGACGATGAGTAATAGGCGGGTCGAGACGCGGTCGATCACGACGCCGGCGAAGAGGCCGAAGACCAGGATCGGGGAGAACCGGAGGACGTTCACCAGGCCAAGCGAGAACGCCGAGGCGTTCAACTCATCGACGACGAGCCAACTCTGGGCGATCGTCTGGATCCAGGTGCCCGTGATCGAGACCAACTGGCCGATCCAGAAGACCCGGAAGTTGCGAGACTGGAAGGCCGTCGCTTTGCTGGCGATCGCCGCCCATGGCCCGTGCCCGGTCCGGGTCCCGTCGATTCTTCTCTCGTCGGTACCGGGGCCGGCCACGATGGGGGTCCTCCGCTAGGAATCGGGTTGGTCTATCGCGAGCGGTCCGGCCGGTGTGGGACTGGCGATGTGGGCGTGGTAACAAGAAGTTGCACGTTTCCGGCCACGACCGGTCGCCCGCGCATCCCGGGACCGCCCCCGCCCGGGGTCACCGAGGCGGCTACCAACGACGGAACGCCCCGGCGATGAGTTCGCCGGGGCGTTCCGTCGTTCATTCGGTCGATCCGCGGCCACCGGACCCGATCCTACGAACCTGATGGGTCAGTCCGTGCCGGTCGAGATCGCGGCGACCGGTGCCGCGTTGGCCGTGACCACCAGGCGCGGCGGCGTGGGGCTCTCGCGGCTGGCAATCGCCACCGGCTGGTCCCAGAGACCGGCCAGGACGAAGGTGATCGTCCCGTCCGCCGCGACGACCCCGGAGACGTTCACCACGGTCTCCAGGCCAGGAGTCAGCCAGACCGGCTCGATCGGCAGCCCGGTCGGGGAGAGGACCGTCGCGCCGGGTCCCGGCGTCGTGGCGGCCGAAGCCGACCATTCATCGACCCAGACGCCCGGCAGGACCGCCAGTGTCCCGGCACTCCCCGCGACGTCCCCGGCTCCCGTCAGGACGAGCGAGGCGTCGATCACCGTGCCGGCGGCGATGCCTGCTACCTGGAAGGTGAGGTAGGTCACCGAGGCAGTTGACCCGCCGATCCCGAGGGTCGGGGACATCGGGTCGTAGACCACCGGCGTGCCGAGATCTGTCACGGCAGCCAGGTCGAGGCTGGTGTCCGACACCGGGTAGAGGACCACCTGGGTGGCGACCGGCGGTGCGGGTACCGCGGTCGCCGTCTGGACCGGGGCGAGGGTCGCGGTCTCCGTCGCTACGACCGTCTCGGTCACCGTGGCGACCTCGGTCGCAATCTCGGTCGAGGTCACGAGCGTCCGCTCGGGAGCCGAGGTCTCGACCGCCCCGCTGACCGGCGGGTCAGCCGTCGCCGTCACGGAGGAGGTCGGGACGGCGGTCGCGTCACGGAGGTTGCGGGACGGGGTCGCTGACGGCAACACTGGAGCGGTGATGGCCCCAGTGGCCGTGGCCGTGGCGACCATCGTCGGTTCCATGATGATGGGTGACGTCGCGGTCGCGGCCGGCGCGGGGAGCGTGGCGCCCGGCGTGGCCATCGTCCGGATCGAGCGGGTCACCGCCGGGACCGGGGTTGTCCCGGCAGTGGCTGTCGCGTCAGAGGTGGCCGAGGCAGTCGGGTTGATGACCGGCGTGGCCGCGGCGGAGGGGGAGACCACCGGCGTGGAGGTCGCTCCTCGGAGGTTCCGGTCCGTGACGGGCGTGGCGGTAGTCGGCCTGAGAACGGCCCCCTCGGCGGTGACGACCGCGGTGACCGTCATGGTCGGCGTGGCGGCGGCGGTCGCTACCGCGGTCCCGATCGGGATCGAGGTCTCGGTCGTGCCCGGCGTGGTGGTCGGGGACGCGCCCCGGATGATCCGCTCGCCGGAGACGGCGGTCGGCATCGCGACCCTCGGCAGTTCGGCGGCCTCGACCGTCGCCGTGCCCGCCGAGCCAGGATTCGAGGCGACGGGCGTGCCACCGTCCGACTCCGCGGCGACGATGGCGGTGGTGGTCGCCACGAGACCGCTGTCGCTCCCTCGTAGGGTCAGGATGTGCGCTCCCTCACCGGACGCCGGGAGGGCGAGCCGGACCGATACGGCGCCCGACGCGTCGGCGAAGGCCGACCCGACGGCGAGTTCCGACCCGTCCCATGTCGCCTCGACCGCTTCGCCCGGCGCGAACCCGGCGGCCGTGGCCAGGACGAATGTCCCCGTGGTCCCCTCGCGGGGATCGAGGCTCACGGTGGCGGCGGACACTTCGGCGGCGGCGAGGGATGCGCCGGTCGTTATCCGGGCGAGGACCTGGATCGCCCCATACCCACGCGCCGCCGTTCGGGAGCCCGTGCCCACGTAATCGTGCCAACCGGCGGTGTCCGACGGGATGGCCATCGTGATGGTCGCCGTGCCATTGCCGTCGCTTGTGGCCGACCCCAGGAGTTGGCCCGTGGCGGAGTTCCAATTGAGCCGGACCGTCTCGTAGGCGCCGAAACCCCGGGCGACCACGATCACCCGGGTACCGGGCACGCCTGACGTAGGTGTGCGAGCCAGACTTGGGCCGACCCGCATCGAGGTCGTCGCCGTCCGGGTACTCGTCCCGCCCCGCACCGCGATCCGGTGAGAACCATAGACGCTCTGCGGCACGGCGAGGAAGATCCCGAACTCCCCCGACGGGTTCGCCGAGAACGTCCGCACGATGGTGCCGTCCCAGGTCATGGTCAGGCGCTCTCCGGGGGTGAAGCCGACCCCCTTGAGGATGAAGCCCTGGCCGACCTGCGCCGAGGGGATTGAGGTCGAGACCGACGCCGACGCCGCGGGCGGGCTCGGCACGGGTTGCGGGGTGGGAGCGGGCGCCGTGGCGCCGGCTCCGGCATCGGGCGTCGCCTGGCCGCAGGCGCGGGCGGCGGCCGACGGGTCCTCACCGCTCTGCCAGAGCATCGTGGCGATGATCCCGTTCGGGGCGATCCCGGAGGCCATCTGGAAGCCCAGGTCGACCCAGGTCCCGTCCGCGATGTCGATCGCGGCGCGGTTGCCGACCTCGTATCCCTTGTTGCTGATGCCGATACCCGACGGGGCCCGGCCATAGCCGACGTCGAGCCCGTCGCGGGCCGCGTCGGAGCCAGGATACCCCTGGCGCAGGACGTTGCGGGTGGTGGGAAGGGTGTTGAGGACTCGCTGGGCGGTGGGGTTGAACCAGTCGTCGTTGGTGAACCACGGGCCAACGTCCGAGATCGGGGCGACCGAGCAGGCGCCGGTGGCGGCATTGGTGACCCGGACGTAGCAGCGGCTGCCGCACTCGACGCGGGTGCCCCACAGGTCGTGGCGGGTGCCCGTGGCGAGCCAGGGACAGGAGGTCGCCGTGCAGGCCGGGAGGGAGACGAAGTGATCGTCGACGACGATCCGGTGACCGTTGGACGTGGTGCCGCCGACGAGGCCCTCGCGGGTCGCGGTGACGCGGTAGGTGCCGGGACCGACGACCACACCGCCACCGCCACCGCCGGTACCGCCGGAGACGGTGAACGTAGCGCGGGCGGTCACGGCCCCGCTGATCGCGACGATCGGGTAGGCGGTGCCGGCCGTGCCGGAGGGGGTGCGGGAGTCGCAACGGAAGGCGCCGCCGGCGTCGACCGCGGTGGAACAGAGGACGGAACCGACCGACGACGAGGTGCGGTTCCAGAAGACCGAGACGCCGGCGCCACGGGGGAACCCCTGTCCGAAGGCGGTGACGGTGGTGCCGGCCACCCCACCCGCCGGGCTGATCGACATCGACGCCCCGACCGTGAACGGCGCGGAGGCGTTGCGCCCGCTGCTCCGGCCCCGGGCCACGATCTGGTGCTGGCCATGTGCCAGGCCGGGGACAGTGGCTTGGAGGCTCACGCCGCCGGCGGCCGTCGCCGTCGCTGATTGCCAGACGGACGAACCGTTGTCCCAGCGGAAATCCACGATCTCGCTGGCGGCGAAGCCGCCGGCCGTGATCGAGATGTTGGCCCCGACCGTCCCGGTGCCGGGCGAGACGCTCACCGCCGTGTTGCCGCGAACGGTGATCTGGACCGAACGCGTCGTGCCGTCGGAGGAAGTCGCCACCAGCGGGTAGAGCCCCGCCGGGACCGAGGGGACGCGGAAGGTGCAGGAGTAGGCGCCGGCGCTGGACGTGACCCCGGAGCAGACCGCGAGTCCGCCGTTGGCGGCGGTCTTGTTCCAGGCCATCGTGACCTGACGCCCGGCCCCCATGCCGGTCACGGAGGCGACGACCGTGTCACCGGGGACGACACTGGTGGAACTGACCGTCATCGAGGACGTGACATTGATCGCGCCGTAGGCACGGGCTCCCGTCCGCAGCCCGGTGCCGACGTAGTCGTGCCAACCGGCGGAGGCCGACGGGATCCGGATCATGACCACGCCGGTCCCCGCCGCGTCGGTCCGAGTCGTACCGAGGATCGAGCCGCTCGTCGAATCCCACCGAACTTGGACGTCCTCCGCGGCGCCGAAGCCGCGCACGGTGACGGCGACCGATGTCCCCGCCGGGCCGCTGGTCGGCGTCCGGGCCAAGCTGGGCGAGACCGAGACGGAGGCGAAGGCGGTCCGGCCGGTGGTCATTCCCCGGGTGATGACCTGGTGTCCGCCGAACACGGCGGCGGGCATGGCGACGGTCGCCGCGAAGCTGCCGGCCGCCGTGGCGGTGGCGGAGCCGATCGGCGTCGAGCTGGCGGAGTCGAGGAAGATCCGCACGGCCTCGTTCGGGCCGTAACCCGTGCCGGATACGGTGACCGCCCCGCCGACCGGGCTGGTCCCGGGCGCGACGGAGGCGCCGAGCGTCCCCGCCGGTGGTGCGGTCGGCGTCGGGGCCGGAGTGGCCGTGCCATTGACGAAGATCACCCATTTCGGGCTCAGTGGGCTGACGACGGTCCCGGCCCGGGCCCTGACCTGCCAGGTGGTCTGCCCGTTCGGCAGGCCGGCCGTGGTCCAGGAGGTGGCCGTGCTCCAGGGGCTGACGGTCTGGCCGTCGTTGAGGACGACCTGGTAATCGACGGCGCCGCTCACCGGTGCCCAACTCAGGGTCGGGCGTGGCGCGGCGGTGTTGTATCCCGTGCCGTTGGCGGGCGAGACGAGGACCGGCGCGGCGAGCGCGCTCGTCGACCCGCCGATTTCGACGTTCGTCGAGTAGATCGTCCTGTTGTCGTGTTGGTCGCGGCTCGACTCGCCGAGGAACGGGAAGTCATACCCGTCGATGGCGGCGTCATCGGAGAAGGGGACCGCAATCCGGCTCCAGTTGCCGCCGTCGGTGGTGCGCCAGACGGTCATGTGGATGTGGGGCCAGCCACCGTTGCCGCCCTGTCCAGGGGGCGAGACGACGCCGAGCCGCTGGCCGCGCTGGATGCGCTGGCCCGCGGCGAGTCCGGGGGACAAGTTCGTGTGGAAGTAGGCGAAGGCGTAGCCGTTGCCGAGGTCGATCGACATCCCACCGGTCGACAGGTCGATCCAGCGGATGGTGCCATCGGCCGGGGCCAAGACGGTCTGGTTGGCGGTGTTGCCGTCCGCCCGGGCGAGGTCGAAGGAGAACTTGTACTGGTAGTGGGCCCGGCATTCCCGGGTCTG
>JBBJOE010000167.1:0-6112 GCA_037721765.1 Thermomicrobiales bacterium | reverse complement strand
CGTTCCGTTCGGGCGGGGGGGGGCCCGGCCCGCCTATTCGGTGGGGGGGGGGGGGGGGGCCGGGGGGGGCGGGCGCCCCCGACCTGCCACCGGGCGGGGGAGTCTGGTCGGGACGGCCGGGGTCGTCCGCCGGGCCCTGGACCCCGAGGGGATGGTCTTCCTCGACGGGGCGCTGTGGAGCGCCCGGTCCGTCGCCGGGCCGCTGCCCGCCGGGACCACGGTCACCGTCCGGGCCGTCGATGGCCTGACGCTCGACGTGGACCCCGTCGCCGAGGTGGTCACAACCGCCCCCGAGGGTCAGGCCACGACGGGTCGCGCTCGCCGGGCGTAGCGCCCAGGAGTAGCGCCCGGGCGGACCGATCTGGCCGTGGCGCCGGGGTCGGCGCCACGCGGGGGGCCATTGCGTCGATAATGGGATCACGATTCGCCGGTCCCACGACGACACGGGGCGCGGTTGGCGGCGATCGGGAGGAGATTTCCCATGGATACCGGCATCGTCGTCCTGATCGTGATCGCCGTCTTCGTGCTGATCGTGCTGTCGTCCGCCGTCAAGGTGGTCCAGGAATACGAACGGGGCGTCGTCTTTCGCCTCGGCCGCCTGACCGGGCCCCGCGGACCGGGCCTGATCCTTCTTATTCCCTTCATCGAAACGATGCGCAAGGTCGACCTGCGGACCGTGACGATGGACATCCCGGCCCAGGAGGTGATCACCCGCGACAACGTCACCATCCGGGTCAACGCCGTCGTCTACTTCCAGGTCCTCGACCCCAACGCGGCGACGGTGAAGGTGGCCGACTACGTCCGGGCCACTTCCCAGATCGCCCAGACCTCCCTCCGCAGCGTCCTTGGCCAGTCGGAGCTGGACGACCTGCTGTCGCAGCGGGAGATGATCAACCTGGAGCTGCAGCGGATCATCGACCAGCAGACGGGGCCGTGGGGCATCAAGGTCAGTATCGTCGAGGTGAAGGACGTCGAGCTGCCGCCGACGATGCAGCGGGCGATGGCCCGCCAGGCCGAGGCCGAGCGGGAGAAGCGGGCCAAGATCATCCACGCCGAGGGCGAGTTCCAGGCCAGCGAGCAGCTCTCCAAGGCGGCGAAGGTGATCAACGAGGAGCCGGTCGCGATCCAGCTCCGCTATCTTCAGACCCTGACCGAGATCGGCAACGAGCAGAACACCATCGTCGTCTTCCCGCTGCCGGTGGACCTGCTCTCCGCCTTCATGCGCAACGCCTCCGGCGGAGACCGACCGGTGCCCTCCCGGCCCGCGCCGTCCCGGCCCGCGCCAGCCGCGCCGGTCTCCCCCGAGCCGGACGGCATGCCGCCCTCCGCCCCCGGATCGAACGGGGTGGAGACCGTCGATCCCGAACCCGCCGTGCCGGGCCGCCCGGCCGCACCGGTCGATCTGGGCTGATGGCGGACCACGGGATCACGCTCACGCGCGTCGTGACGTCAGATGTCCAGTCGCGGGGAATGGGCGGAGAACGTGCCAGGAGCGGTCATCTCGGGCCGCTTCGGCCGGGCAAGCCGCGCGTGCTGGCAACGCCACGCATCACGATCGGGGGGTGACGCGTGAGGGCCGACCCATCACCAGGCACGGCGGACGCGTCGTCCGTCCATTCGGTATCGCATGTGGCACTGGACCCGGCCGACCGGAAGCGCGTCGTGCGGTGGCTGTCGGTGGTGATCGTGGCCAGCCTCGTATTGGGCATTGCCTGGGACGCGCTCTTCGGCCAGGTCTTCTCCCTCCGGCCCGCGGCGATCGGCGACTGGCTGGAGGGGACCGGTCCCTGGGCCCCGATCATCTATATCGGCGCCATGATCGGGGCGATCATCTTCTCGCCCATTCCCTCGGTGCCACTCGACATCGCGGCGGGCCTCGCGTTCGGCCTGGTACGGGGGACCATCTATACCTTGATCGGGGCGGAGATCGGCGCGATCATCGCCTTCCTGATCGCACGCCGGTTCGGCAGGCCAAGACTGGCGGCGCGTCTGTCGCCTGGCGTCATGCGTCACATCGATGACTTGTCCGGACGCGTCGGGTTCAAAGCGCTGGTGATCATGCGCCTCCTCCCCGTGTTCAATTTTGATTGGGTCAGCTACGCGGCGGGACTGACCGCCATCTCTCTGCCGCGCTTCGCGGTCGCCACCTTGGCCGGGATGACTCCACCGGTGATCGCGATCACCGCGGTGGGCTCGACCTACTCGGATACTCCGGTCCTGTCCCTCTCAATCTTGGTGGTGTTGGTGCTGCTGGCGACCATTCCACTGGTCGTGGCGCTCCGCTCTGAGACCCGGCGCCAGGAGACGAGCCCGCCCCGGGGCGGCGCATGACGCCATCGTGGATGACCCCGATGTCGATCGCGGAGAGAACCAAGCGACGTATCGAAGATGACCAATCCAGCTCATTCACGCCGCGCTCGACGGCCGCTGGGGAAGCGATCGTGGTCCACTCGCGCTGGCTGGTGCTGCCCCAACTCGGGTGGCAACTGGCGCTGGCCCGGACCAGCCTCGTGGTCGTCACTGCTGGGCGGCGGATCATCGTTGGTTATCGTCTTCCCGCCCCCGGACGCCGCACCCGAAGCCAGACGCGGCGGAGGACATGCAGGAGCTGGATGGCGTGTCCAGTCGCACCGGTCGAGTGGTCGTGCCGGAGGTCCGCGATCGCGACGTTCCAGACCGCATCGTTGTAGGTCGGATAGGCGTGGATAACAGAAACGAGGTCACGGGGTCGCAGGCCGCGACGGACGGCCACCGACAGTTCGCCGAGCGTTTCCCCAGCACGTGGGCCGACGACGGTCGCACCGGCGATCGTCCCGTCCCCGGCGACGACCAATCGTGTCAGCCCATTCGTCTCCGCTCCGGTGATGGCGCGATCGAGCTCCGCATGGTGCCAAGTCAGGAGGCGAGAGCCGGGGGCCGTCTGGGCCGGGTCCGTGCTCGCGCCCACGGCCGCCAGCTCGGGCGAGGTGAACGTGACGCGAGGCACCGCGGCCACCCCGGCCGTGCGCCGGACTCCCAGGACGGCATTGCTGGCCGCGAGACTGCCATGAACGCCCGCGGTGTGCGTGTGGTGCGAGACACCGGTCACGTCTCCCGCCGCCCAGACGTTGGGATTGGCCGTGCGGAGGTGACCATCGACCACGATGCGCCCTCGCGCGTCAGTCGCGACGCCGGCCGCCTCGAGATTGAGTCCTGGCGTCCTCGGTGCTCGACCCGTGGCGACCAGCACGGCATCGAAGGGCAGATCCCGGCCATCCTCCAACCACAGCGTTCCCGCTCCGGCTCCTGCCGGACCAGCCGACTCCGCCCTGACCACGGTCGCGCCGGTCATCACGTCCACGCCATCGGTGGCCATCGCCACCCGGATGCACTCGGCCGCCTCTGGGTCTTCGCGGCTGAGCAGCCGGGACCCACGGGTGACGATGGTGACCCGTGAGCCGAGCCGGGCGAACGCTTGCCCGAGCTCGCAGCCGATCGGGCCACCGCCCACCACCACCAGCCGATCGGGTCGCTCCGCCAGCTCCCAGACGTTGTCACTGGTCAGGGCCGCGACCCCAGATAATCCCCGGATGTCCGGCAGCGCGGGCGCCGCACCGGTGGCGATGAGCGCCTGCCGGAACCGGATCAGCTCCCCACCGACCCGCACCGTATCGTGACTGGCGAATGTCGCGTCGCCCGCCATCACGTCGATGCCCGACGCCCGCAACGCGGCGAACGAATCGGTCGGCTCGATCGTGCGGATCGCGCGGTGCACGTGGGCCATGACCTCACCAAAATCGACCCGCACCCCGTCCACGTGGACGCCGATGGATGAAGCTCGTCGGGCCTGGGCGGCGGCCGATGCGGCCGCAATCAGCGACTTCGAGGGAATGCACCCAGTCCATAGGCAATCACCACCGGGCCGGTCACGTTCTACCAGGACGACGTTTGCCCCCAGGCCAGCGGCCGTCTTCGCCCCGACCAAACCGGCCGTGCCGCCACCGATCACGAGGAACTCGCACTGGCCATTCTCCGAGGATCTCATCATGACCTATCACCATTGCGATCGACCGTGCGGCTCGACGGGTCCGTATCCGCCCGATCGCGTCCGCCGGCCGACCGGACCCGGGGGCCGCGGGAGGGGCGATGGTACGGGGAGCGATGGTCCGGCGAAGGCTGACAGCGAGGCATGACCGCCCGTCTGTGACCCGGGGCCACGCGGAGCGAATCCGGTTGGTTGCGACGTTCACATCGTGAACGCCCCACGCCGTATCGTCTGGCGGGAGCGTACATCGGACGATCATCCCCTCGCGGTGATCGCTGGATCACCTGGCTCGACCGAGCACCGTTCAGGGGAATCGGCCTGATCCCGACCTCACCGATGGTATCATCCGGGGAGTACGGTGTCGCTGCCCGGGCCGCGTGATGGAATCACGTATCCCTGGATTGGCCGAGGCGGGCACCGCCGACCACGACGCCGCCGTCTTGCCCGCCCGGTCGCCCCGATTGACCCGGGATAACGCCTTCAGATCGATGCCCGGCGGTGCCGCACCACCGACCAGATCACCTCCCATCCCCCACCCGAAGGAGGACCGCCCGATGGTCGTCGCCCGCTTCTCCTACACGTTCAAGCCCATCGACCGCGACCGGGCGTTGGCGCTCCTGACCCAAGAGGTGAACGCCGCCCGGGAGCAGGGGATGGAGGCTCGCCTGCTCGTCCCCCTGACCCGCGCGCCCGGGGGAGCATCGCTCCACTACGAGGTGACGCTGGAGAGCCTGGACCGCTTCGAGACCTTCCGCGAGCAGGGGGTGGGCGGCCAGGCGGGGACCAGGACATGGATGCGCGAGCTGAGCGAACTCCTGCTGGAGCCACCGGCGGTGGAACTGCTGCGGGTGGCGGAACCGGCCGAGTTCCGGGCCTGAGCTCATTCCAGCCCATGCTATCATTCGGGAAGTAATGCGGCGCCGACCGGGCCGCGAGACGGGACCGTTCGTGCCGCTGGCCCCGGATCTCACCGCCGGCATCGGTCGCATCCGCTGCCCCTGCTCGTCCGGCACAGGCGGGGCGGTATCGCCTCGTCGTCTTTCCGTTTGAGGGCACTACCATGACCACGACCAACATCCGATCAATGACCGACGGCCGGGCGACCTCTCCCATCCTGCCGGGCAGCGGCCAGGGCCTCGACATCCGGGACGACGTGATCGCGGCGCTGGGGAACACGCCGCTGGTACGGCTCAACGCCGTCACCCGGGGGATCAGGACCCCGGTGGTGGCCAAGCTGGAGATGCTGAATCCGGGCGGGTCGGTCAAAGACCGGATCGGGATCCGGATGATCGAGGAGGCCGAGCGGCGCGGCTGGCTCAAGCCCGGCGGCACCATCGTCGAGCCCACCTCCGGCAACACCGGCGTCGGCCTGGCAATGGCCGCCGCCGTCAAGGGCTACCGCTGCATCTTCGTGATGCCGGACAAGGTCGCCCCGGAGAAGGCCGCCCTGCTGCGGGCCTACGGCGCCGAGGTGGTCATCACCCCGAC
Organism: Thermomicrobiales bacterium; assembly: GCA_037721765.1. Taxonomy (GTDB): domain Bacteria; phylum Chloroflexota; class Chloroflexia; order Thermomicrobiales; family UBA6265; genus JACCVE01. The sequence continues at coordinate 600 of JBBJOE010000167.1, read as the reverse complement.
GTCGGTCGAGCGCGACTCGCCGGAGAGCTACTACTCGGTCGCCGAGCGCCTCTCCCGCGAGGAGCCGAACGCCTTCCAGCCGAACCAGTACTTCAACCCGATGAACCCCACCACCCACTACGAGGCGACCGGGCCCGAGATCTGGCGCCAGACCGGCGGCACGATCACCCACTTCGCGGCCGGCGTCGGCACCGGCGGCACCATCTCCGGCATCGGCCGCTACCTCAAGGACCAGAACCCGGCGGTGCGGGTGATCGGTGCCGACCCCGAGGGCAGCATCTACACCTCCGACGACGTCCACACCTATAAAGTGGAGGGCGTCGGCGAGGACTTCTGGCCGGGGACCTTCGACCGGGGAATCGTCGATCGCTGGGTCCAGGTCACCGACCGGGAGAGCTTCGCGATGACCCGCCGGGTGGCCCGCGAGGAGGGCATCCTGATCGGGGGATCGTGCGGCCTGGCCGTCCACGCCGCGCTGGAGGTCGCCCGCGAGATCGACGATCCGGACGCCCTGATGGTGGTGTTGCTCCCTGACAGCGGCCGGGGCTACCTCTCCAAGATCTACAACGACACCTGGATGCGGGAGAACGGCTTCCTCTC
>JBBJOE010000166.1:0-6112 GCA_037721765.1 Thermomicrobiales bacterium | reverse complement strand
CCGGGGAGTCGGCGTCGGGAGCGGGGACGGCCACCTCCCGGAGGAGGGCGGCGGTATCCCGATCACCCATCTGGCCGAGGGAAGGGAGGGCATCTAGGGATGCCAGGCCGAAGTGGCGCAGGAACGCGGCGGTGGTGACGTATTGGATCGGGTTTCCGGGGGTGGTCAGGCGACCGGCCGCATCGACTAGGCCCCGGCCATGGAGGGTCGCGAGGACCCCAGCGGAGTCGACACCGCGGACGGCCTCGATCGCGGCCCTGGTCACGGGCTGGCCGTAGGCGACGATCGCCAGGGTCTCCAGAGCGGCCGGGGAAAGGCGAGCCTCGCGGTCCAGGCCGAGGAAGCGGCGGACCGCCTCGCCGAAGCGGGGGGCGGTCACGATCTGGACGGACTCCCCGTGGCGCTGGATCACCCAGCCCCGCTCCGTACGGGCGACGAGGGCGGCCAGGGTGGCGTCGATCGCCTCGATCGGGACCCCGGCCCCGATGGCGAGTTCTTCGGGCGTGGCCGGGTCCGGGGACACCAAGAGGAGGGCCTCGACCAGGGCGTCCAGTTCGGGACCCGGGGGCGGGCCGTCGCCGATCGCCGGGAGGGTGGCCTGGGCCGGCGTGGGGGCCGGCGGTGCGGGGCCCACTCTTCCGACCAAATCATCCGGGAAATCTCGCACCGTCGAGGGGTCCGGCGTCGCTGGCGGGCCCGACGGGATGTGGGATGGGCCGGTCATGCGAAGTCGTCCGCCAGGGCGGCGCTGACCCCGTCCGGGTCAGCGCCGGAACCCGAAGCGAGGACGTTGATCGCGATCGGGCCGAAGAGGTCGTCCTGGACGGCGTCGACGGACCGCTGGCGCACCATGACGAGGAGGGCGAGGAAGCCGATGAGCCGTTCCTGGCGAGGACGGTCGACGGCGACGAAGTCGGTGAAGGTGAGCGTTCGGCCGCCCCGGAGCAGGTCGCCGAGGCGGAGGACCATCTGGCGCAGCGAGACGGCAGGGGTCAATGCGTGGGTGATGACGGGCGTGGTCAGGAGCGAGAGGCGGCGGCGGATGGCCCGGGCTAGTCCGGGCGCCTCGTGGGGGGCGAGCGGTGTGGCCGCAATGGGCGTCTTGATCCCGGCACGACGGGGCGGGACGACATAGGCGCGGTCCCCGGCGCGGTCGGTCTCGGCCAGGCCCTGGGCCGCGTCCCGGATGGCGCGGTACTCCACGAGGCGGTGGACCAGGTCGTCCGGTTCCTCCTCCCCGTCCGGGCGGGCGGGTCGCGGAAGCAGGGAGCGGGATTTCAGCAGGACCAGGCGGGCACCCACGGTCGCGAAGTCGGCCAGGGTGGTGGGCGGGACGACGTTGACGGCGAGATGGGCCAGGAACTGGTCGGCGACGGCGACGAGGGAGATGTCGGCGATCGGGAGTTGCTGGCGCTCGATGAGGCGGAGGAGCAGGTCCAGGGGGCCCTCGAAGGCGGGGAGGTGGAGTTGGTAGTCGGTGAGCATGACACTCCCCATCGGCTCCGCGACGGCGACCATCGTTGATCCTTCCCTCGACCGCCACGGGTCGGCCCGTCCCCACCGGAGTGGGCGGGCTAACCGGACCGCGAATCACCTCGATCTTGATGCCTCGTCCACGCTCGTGCCGACCGAGTGTACGTCATCGACCCCGGCCGACCCGGAGCGGAGGGCGGGTCCATCCCGCCGGGCCCGGCCGTGCACGGTGCGGATGGTGGTCAGCCGGCCTCGTCGGCCGCCATGAGGGCGCGCAGGACGGGGTCCTTGACCGGTGTCCGGTCGTGATGGTGGGCGATGAGCCAGCAAACGCGGGGCGAGCAGCCGATGTCGGCGGCCCAGGCGGCGCCGAGGGAGGGGTGGTGGACGGCGAGGACGAGACCGGTTCGCCAGCGGGGGACCGGCGGCAAGGGGGTCGCCAACCTGGCGAGCAGGCCGGGAGCCAGACGTCGAAGCAGGACACGGGTGACCCGGTCCGGCAGGTGGACCCGGCCCGGCAGCCCTGGCGATCCGGCCTTGGCCAGGTCGTGCAGGAGGGCCGCCACGGCGAGGTCGTGGTCGGCCGGGACCTCCCGGGAGACGCGGCCCCAGACGCGGATGGCATGGCGCCGGTCGAAGGCCGAGAGGGCGGCGAAGGCGACGCGCTGGGAGGGAGTCAGGAGCGCCATCGCCGCGTTGTCTCGATCGCCATCGCCATCGCCATCGCCACCGTGGTCCCCGGGGCGGTCGATCCACAATGCGTCGAGTCCCTGGGCGACGCGGTGGAGGATCGTCCCAAATGGGACGGGCGGGATCGGGCGGATCGACCGGGGGATCACCCAGGCGGCGAATCGTCGAGGACGGGTCACTCCGGGCTCTGTCCTGATGTTCTGGCGAGCAGCCCGGACGGTCACCGGGCCGCGACCCCACAACGCCCGGATAACCGCCGGACGGCGCGGAGGTTTCGACGAGAGGGTGGGGGCGGGAGGCAGGTCACGGGTGACCATGATGGGTGCCCATGATCGCGGGATGCCCGCGATGATCGGCGGTGCACGGGGACGATGGACCGGACCGCGGTCGTCAGGTCGTGCCGGATTGGCTCGCCGACGGTGGCGGGATGGCCGCTGATGGTACTGCCCGGTAGCCGGTCACCACCCGGGAGCACACGCTCCCGGCGCAGCGAAACGGGCGGGGCCGGATGGGGCCCAGGCGTTGGGAGTCGTCGCTCGCACCGCGCGGGGCCGCCGCGGCCGTGGGGCGGGGCGAGGTCGGGACGGTGCCGCGCGCCCGTGGCGCTTGCCATGGGTCGGACGGTCAGACGTAATAGAGGGTGTCGAGGAGCAAATCCCGGATCGGGCCGGTGATGCCGCCGACGATCGAACTGCCGAGGCTGCCGCCGACGAAGAGGAGGAGGAGCAGGATGATGAACCCGTACCGCTCCAGCGGCGCGAGGACCGGAGTCCAGAAGTTCGGCAGGATGGCGATCAGGATCTTGTGTCCGTCGAGTGGCGGGATCGGGATCATGTTGAACGAGGCCAGCAGGATGTTGACCCACATGAACCAGGTCAGGTAGAAGCCCAGGGTGCCGGGGGTATCACCACCACTACGGATCGCGTCGTCGAAGCGGAGGGGAACCGAGACCACGGCGGCCTGGACGACGTTGGAGAGGGGACCGGCGAAGGCGATCAGGCCCATCGAGACCTTGCGCTGCCCGAGGGTAGGGCGAAGCCGGTTCGGGTTGACGGGGACGGGCTTGCCCCAGCCGATGGCCGGGAAGCCGAAGGCGATCAGGACCATGCCGAACAAGCCGAAGGGCTCGAAGTGGACGGCTGGGTTGAACGAGACGCGGCCGAGCATCGCGGCCGTGTCATCGCCGAGTTTCCATGCGGTCCAGGCGTGCATGAACTCGTGAATCGTGATGGAGATGATGAACGCGAGCAGGATCGCGAAGACGGTCTCCGGCGCCCGGTCGGAATAGGAGAACATGGCCTGGTGGCTCCCGGGTCCCTACAGCGGTTTACACATCGGTTGACCGGGATGGCCCGCGTGACCCATGAACGCGTGCCCCGACGGACTCCATCCCCAGATCGCTGTCGCCGCCGCCGCCCGGGCCCGGTTCAGCCGGAGTGGCGACCGCCCGGCCGGACAACCGCTGTGGGAACCGCTCTAGATCGCCGCGTAGACCGGGCGGCCCTGGCCCTCATAGGCCTCGGCGCCTGACCCGGGGTAGAGGTGGCAGGCGACGTGGTGACCGTTGCCCTGGTCGGCGAAGATCGGGTCGATGTGGCGGCAGACCTCCATCGCGTAGGGGCAGCGGGTGTGGAAGTGACAGCCGGAGGGCGGGTTGATCGGGCTGGGCACGTCGCCGCTGAGGATGATCCGCTCGCGCCGCTTCTCGATCACCGGGTCGGGGATCGGCACGGCCGAGAGGAGGGCCTTGGTGTACGGGTGGAGAGGATCGTCGTAGAGCGACGCGCTGGGGGCCAGTTCGACGATCTTGCCGAGGTACATCACCGCGACGCGGTTGGAGATGTGCTTGACGACCGAGAGGTCGTGAGCGATGAACAGGTAGGTCAGGCCGAATTGGTCCTGGAGGTCTTCGAGCAGGTTGACGATCTGGGCCTGGATCGAGACGTCGAGGGCCGAGACCGGCTCGTCGGCGACGATGAAGTCCGGGTTGGCGGCCAAGGCCCGGGCGATGCCGATGCGCTGCCGCTGGCCGCCGGAGAACTCGTGCGGGTAGCGATTGGCGAAGTAGGGGTTGAGGCCGACGGTCTGGAGTAGCTCCTGGACCCGCTTGGTGCGCTCGCCCTTGGCGACGAGGTGGTGGATCTGCATCGGCTCGGAGACGATGTTGCCGACGGTCATCCGGGGGTTGAGGGAGGCGTAGGGGTCCTGGAAGATCATCTGGAGGTGGCGGCGCATCTTGCGCATCTCGCCGCCGTCCAGCTTGGTGAGGTCCTTGCCGTTGAAGACGACCTCACCGGCGGTGGGCTTGTAGAGTTGGAGGATGGCCCGGCCGGTGGTGCTCTTACCGCAGCCGGACTCGCCGACGAGGCCGAGGGTCTCGCCGCGGTTGACGGCGAAGGAAACGCCATCGACGGCCTGGACCGCGCCGACCTTGCGCTGGAAGATGATGCCCTGGGTGAGCGGGAAGTGCATCACCAAGTTGTTGACGGTCAACAGGGCTTCGCCGGTTGCCGGCTGGCCGTCCGGGACGGGAGCGGGTTGGGTGGGGCGGTCGATCGTGGCGGTCATCAGACCCCTCTCCTCGATGTTTCGGTCTCTTGGGTCCCCGTGGTCGCCTGCATCTGGGCAGGATTGACGCCGAGCGCGGTCGATGTCGCGGCCTCGCTGCGGGGGTCGGTCGGATCGGGGTGGTCGTGGGCGGCGGCGACGGCGGCCTCGTCGGCTTCCTTGCTGACCTCTTCCCAGAACCAGCAGGCCGAAAAGTGGCCGGGCTGGACCTCCAGGAGGGGCGGGTTCTTCTGCTCGCAGGCCTCCCGGGCGTAGTTGCAGCGGGGGACGAACGGGCACATGTCCGGCAGGTCGATCAAGTCAGGCGGGAGGCCCCGGATCGGCTCGAGTTTCGATTTCTTGGTCGCGTCGAGGCGGGGGATCGACTTCATCAGGCCGACGGTGTAGGGATGGCGGGGGTTGGCGAAGATCTCCTCGGTGCTGGCCGTCTCGACGATGTGGCCGGCGTACATGACCTGGATCCGGTCGCTCATCCCGGCGACGACGCCCATGGAGTGGGTGATCAGGATCACGCCGGTGCCGCTCTCGACCTGGAGGGTCCGCATCAGGTCCAGGATCTGGGCCTGGATGGTGACGTCGAGGGCGGTGGTCGGCTCGTCGGCGATGATCAGCTTGGGATTGCAGGAGAGGGCCATCGCGATCATCACACGCTGGCGCATGCCGCCGGAGAACTGGTGCGGGTATTGGTCGACGCGCTCGTCGGCGTTGGGGATGCCGACCATCGTCAGCAGCTCGACCGACCGGCGCTTGGCCTGGTCCTTGTTCATGTCCATGTGGAGTTCGAGGGCTTCGCTGATCTGCCGGTTGATGGTGAGGACCGGGTTCAGCGAGGTCATCGGGTCCTGGAAGATCATGGCGATGTCGTTGCCACGGATCGAGCGGACCTGCTCCTCGGACATGCGGAGGACATCGCGGCCGTTGAAGACGATCTCGCCGGAGGTGATCTTGCCCGGGGGGGAGGGGATCAGGCGCATGATCGAGAGGCCGGTCATGCTCTTGCCGCAGCCCGACTCGCCGACGATGCCGAGCGTCTCCCCCGGCATGACGTAGAAGGAGACATCGTCGACCGCCTTGACGATGCCGTCCTGGGTGAAGAACTGGGTCTTCAAATTCCGGACCGCGAGCAGGGCCTGATCGTCGCCCGGCGTCGTGAGGCTCGGACCTTGATACGGTTGGTGCGTCCTCGGTGCGGCGACCATCGTCGCTCCTCTCCGGGCTGGCGATGCCGACGGGGCATCGTGACGGGCGTGGACCACAGATCACACGGGGAGGGGCGGGTGCCTCGGCGACCGTTCCCGGTCTCTCGGCCTCGCCAGATCGTCGCCGCACGCGTCCCGTGTTGGCGGCACGATAGCACAGCGATAAAACGTGGGACAACAGC
>JBBJOE010000165.1:0-6135 GCA_037721765.1 Thermomicrobiales bacterium | reverse complement strand
AGGGCCGGTGATCCGCCCGGAACGGATGGGCACCTAGCCGGAAACGGCCGGGCCGGGACCCGCGGCCCGGCGCTTTGGTTCAGGACGTGCGCGGGTAGGGAGCGCCGTGCGGTCGTCCCGTCGTCCGATCGCTGTCCCGGGCACGTGCCCGGGAACCGATGGCCCCGAGAACCCAGGAGCGACGCATCCGATGAACCTGCCCGATGGTCTCCTCGCGCTGCTGCGCCAGCCGAGCCCCTGCTACCTCGTGACCACGATGCCCGACGGGTCGCCGCAGATTACCCAGACGTGGGTCGACACCGACGGCGAGCACGTCGAGATCAACACCGTCGAGGGATTTCAGAAGGTGAAGAATATCCGCCGTGACCCCCGGGTGGCGGTGGCGGTCTCCGACCCGACGAATCCTTTCCGCTATTTCCAGGTCCGCGGCCTGGTGGTAGGACTCACGCCGGAGGGTGGGGCCGAGCACATCGAGATGCTGTCCCAGCGGTATACCGGCGGGCCCTACGCGTGGTACGGGGGGCGCGACCAGATCCGGCTGATCATGACCATCGAGGCCGAGAAGGCCAGTGGGGTGGGATAGGGCTCGGGGCCGGGGGAACGTCACGCGGGGGTCCGCACCCGGCTCGCCAACGCCGTCGATCGCCGGTGGATTCCGGGTCGGCCCCGGTATGGTGCGTCGGGCCGGGATGATGGCCGAAACGGTGATGGGAGACCGGCGAGAGGCCGGTGGACGACCGCCGGGCGAGGGCATTCGGCTCACCGCGGGCCGCTTGACACCCGGCGGGGGCGTGGCTATCGTTGGTCTTAAGGAAGACGGAACGATTCCCCCGCGACCTCTCTCACCTTGGACCAACCGCGGAGATCATCACCACGAGGCGCGGTCACTGGCCGGGCCGGGGAACACTATGCCTACGAAAGAGCAGACGGAACTGACGACCGAACCCATCACCACGATCGCCCCGTCCGGGGCCGGCACGGTGTCGGCCAAAACCACGACGACCCGGAAGACCGCAACGGCCAAGACCGCCACCGCGAAGGCGGCCAACGGCACGACCGCGACGAAGGCCGCCGGGACCCGGACGACCAAGGCGACGACGACCAAGGCCACCGCCGCCACCAAGGCTCGGAAGACCACGGCCACGGCCGTCCCCTCCGCCGGACGCGGCAAGCTGGTGATCGTCGAGTCGCCCGCCAAGGCGAAGACGATCGCCCGGTACCTGGGGCGTGGCTACACGGTGAAGGCCTCGATGGGCCATATCCGGGACCTGCCGAAGAGTACCCTCGGGGTCGAGGTGGACGGCGACTTCACGCCGAAGTACCTGGTACCCCGGGACAAGGCGAAGGTGGTCAAGGATCTCAAGGCCAGCGTCCAGGGGGCAAAGGAGATATACCTCGCTACCGACCCTGACCGGGAGGGGGAGGCGATCGCCTGGCACCTGGTCCAGGCCACCGAGGCCCACGGCAAGCCGATCCACCGGGTCGTCTTCAATGAGATCACGCCCGAGGCCGTGACCGAGGCGATGGAGCACCCCCGCGAGATCGACATGCAGTTGGTCGATGCCCAGCAGGCGCGGCGGGTGCTGGACCGGCTCGTCGGCTACGGGATCAGCCCGCTGCTGTGGAAGAAGGTCAAGCGCGGCCTCTCGGCCGGGCGGGTCCAGACCGCCGCGCTGCGGATCGTGGTCGAGCGGGAGCGGGAGGTCCAGGACTTCATCCCGGTCGAGTACTGGTCGCTGGACGCCGAGTTGGCGAAGCGCGACGTGGCGCCCGGCAAGCTGGGGCAGATCCGGGCCTCGCTCTCGAAGATCGGCGGCAAGAAGGCCGAGCTGAAGACCGAGGAGGAGACCAACGCGGTCCTCGCCGGTCTGCGGGGCGCGGCCTACCGCGTCGGCACCGTCACCAGGCGGGAGACGCGGCGACGGCCGTCGGCCCCGTTCACGACCAGTACCCTACAGCAGGAGGCCTCCCGCAAGCTCGGCTATGCCCCGAAGCGGACGATGCAACTGGCCCAGAACCTCTACGAGGGCGTCGACCTCGGCGCCGACGGGACGCAGGGTCTGATCACCTATATGCGAACCGACTCGACCAACGTCTCGGGCTCGGCCCAGCAGGCGGCGCGGGCGGTGATCAGCGTCCGGTTCGGGCCGGAATACGTGCCGGAGCGGCCACCCGTCTACGCCAAGAAGAGCAAGGGGGCCCAGGAGGCACACGAGGCGATCCGGCCGACGTCTCCCCGGCGTGACCCGGCCAGTGTCAAGTCGTACCTCTCGGCCCCGCAGTTCAAGCTCTACCAATTGGTCTGGCAGCGGTTCATGGCCAGCCAGATGGCCCCGGCCGTGCTGGACAACACGGGCGTGGATGTCCTGGCCGGGCCGGTGGCGCGGCTGACGACCGAGGCGGCTCCCTACGTGTTCCGGGCGACCGGTTCGGTGGTCAAGTTCCCGGGGTTCATGGCGATCTACCAGGCTGGCCGGGACGACGGCGACCAGGACGAGCTGGACAAGGGGGCGCTGCCGGCTGTGGCCGAGGGCGAGGACCTGGACCTGATGCGCCTGTTGCCCGAGCAGCACTTCACCCAGCCACCCCCCCGGTTCAGTGAGGCGACGCTGGTCAAGGCGCTGGAGGAGCAGGGGGTGGGGCGGCCGAGCACCTATGCCCCGACGCTGGAGACGCTGAAGTTCCGCAACTACGTCACGGTCGAGGAGAAGAAGCTGATCCCGACCGAGCTGGGATTCATCGTCAACGACCAGTTGGTCGAGCACTTCCCGGGCCTGTTCGAGATCACCTTCACCTCCCGCCTGGAGGAGGAACTCGACGAGATCGCCAGCGGCGAGCGGTCGTGGATCCCGACGATGCACCAATTTTATGGACCGTTCACGGCCACGCTGCAGCGGGCCGAGCAGACGATGGAACGGATCCGGCCGAAGGACGAGCCGACCGACCAGGTCTGCGAGCAGTGCGGCGAGCCGATGGTGATCAAGCTCGGCAAGTTTGGCCGGTTCCTGGCCTGCTCTGGCTTCCCCAACTGCCGCAACGCCCGGCCCCTGCTGACCAAGATCGGCGTGACGTGCCCGACCTGCAAGGAGGGCGAGGTGGTCGAGCGGCGCTCGAAGAAGGGGCGGGTGTTCTACGGCTGCGAGCGGTATCCGGCCTGCGACTTCGTGAGTTGGAACAAGCCGGTCGTCCAGCCTTGCCCCCGGTGCGGCTCGTTCATGGTCGAGATCAACAGGAGGGGCGAGATTCGTTGCCCGGCCTGCCACCACAGCGGCGAGGCCCTGGCCGAGTCGGCCTAGCGGCCCGGGCGAGGCCGGGCGAGGCCGGGCGCCCGGCTCCGCCCTGGACGCCGGGCCAGGCCCAGATGACGAGCGAGGGCGGGATCGACCGTGGTCCCGCCCGTTCCGGGTGCTACCGGATGACCGGGATGCCCGAAAGGACCCAAGCCCCGTGACCTACCACCATGAGTTCCCGCGCCGCGTCCCGATCCACGCCACGACGATCCTGGGGGTGAAGCGAGGGAACGAGGTCGCCCTGGCGGGGGACGGTCAGGTGACCGTCGGCGACGTGGTGCTGAAGCACGGGGCGCGGAAGATCCGGACCCTCTACGACGGGCAGGTGCTGGCCGGGTTCGCCGGGGCCGTCGCCGACGCCCTGACCCTGTTCGGCAAGTTCGAGGCCCAGCTCAAGGCCTGGGACGGCAACCTGCGGCGGGCGTCGGTGGAGTTGACCAAGGAGTGGCGAACCGACCGCTACCTGCGTCGCCTGGAGGCCCAGTTGATCGTGGCGGACCCGGACTCGCTGCTGGTGCTCTCCGGCGAGGGGGACGTGATCGAACCGGACGACGGGATCGTGGCGATCGGGACCGGGGGGCCCTACGCGACGGCCGCCGCCAAGGCACTGTTGGCGGCGACCGACCAGGACGCCCGGACGATCGTCGAGGCGTCGATGCGGATCGCGGCCGAGATGTGCATCTTCACCAACGACCGGTTCACGATCGAGGTCGTGCGGCACGAGGCCGACGATGACGAGGGCGAGGGCGACCCGGGTGCGCCCTCTCACGGGTCCGACGCGGAGGTCGTGGTGGTGCTGGACGAGTCGAACGAGTCCGAGGCCGAGTTGCCGCTGCCGTCCGACACGCCGACCCCCGACGACGAGGCCGATGAAGAGGACGAGGACGACGAGGATGACGAGGCCGACGACCGCACGCGGCGGGAGAACGAGTACGAGGACGACGCGTTCGAGCCCGCCGATGAGGGGCCGGACGAGCGCCCTTAGGCGATCCGTGAGCCGGCGCGGCCCGATCCCCGGCGACGACGCACGACGCACGACGCACGACGACGACGCACGACGACGACGCACGACGACGACGGGCGCGCTTCGCAGGGCGGGCCGGAGAGAGACTGAGACGACACGATGGTTGAGACGCAGCCCCGGACGACGACCAACACCATGGGCCCGCGGGCCGCGCTCGACGGGGACGACGCCCGGCCGCTGCTAGAGGACCTGACGCCGGTCCAGATCGTGGCCGAGTTGGACCGCTACATCATTGGCCAGGCCGACGCGAAGCGGGCCGTGGCGGTGGCGCTGCGGAACCGCTTCCGCCGCCAGCGGCTCCCGGACGACATGCGACAGGAAGTGCAGCCGAAGAACATCCTGATGATCGGCCCGACCGGGGTCGGCAAGACGGAGATCGCCCGGCGGGTGGCCAAGATCGTCGATGCCCCGTTCGTCAAGGTCGAAGCGACCAAGTTCACCGAGGTCGGCTACGTCGGGCGGGACGTCGAGAGCATCATCCGCGACCTGGTCGAGGTGGCGATCAGCATGCTGCACGGCGAGCGGATCGAGCAGGTCAAGGAAGCGGCGGGGAAGATCGCCACCGAGCGGCTGGTGGAACTGCTTTCCCTCCAGACCCTGCAACGCAGTCCCGCCCCGCGGGGCCGGCGCCGGGCCGGGGAGGACGACGAGCGAAGCACGGATGCCCAGCGGCGGCGGGAAGCGGCGGCCGAGCGGCGGCTGCGGCGGGAGCGGGAGCGGGTCCAATCCCTCCTCGACCAGCAGGCGTTGGACGAGGAGACCGTCGAGATCGAGGTGGACGACGACGGCTACTACGACGAGTACGGCTCGTCGGAGTTCCTGCCCGGGATGACCGCCGACGATGTCCAGGACGCGGTCCAGGGGATCATGGAGGGGCTGCTGGCGAGGCGGGGCGTCCGGCGCCGGGTGTCGGTGCGGGAGGCCCGCCGCATCCTGACGCAGCAGGAAGCAAACCGGATGGTCGACTTCGACGCCGTGGTCGAGGCGGCGATGAAGCGGGTCGAGGAGGCGGCGGTCGTCTTCATCGACGAGATCGACAAGACCGTCAGCGGCGAGGGCGAATACGGGGCCGAGGTGTCGGGGGCCGGGGTCCAGCGGGACCTGCTGCCGATCGTCGAGGGGTCGGTGGTGATGACCCGCTACGGCCCGGTCCGGACCGATCACATCTTGTTCATCGCGGCGGGGGCCTTCCACCAGGTCCGGCCGGCCGACATGATCCCGGAGTTGCAGGGGCGTTTCCCGATCCGGGTCGAGCTGCAGAGCCTGACCGAGGACGACCTGCTGGCGATCCTGACCGAACCGCGCAACGCGCTGACCAAGCAGTACCAGGCCCTGCTGGGGACCGAAGGGTTGATCCTGGAGTTCGTCGAGGACGGCCTGCGGGAGATGGCCCGCCTGGCGACGCTGGTCAATGCCCGCACCGAGGACATCGGGGCGCGACGGCTGCACACGATCATCGAGCGGGTCCTGGAGGAGGTGTCCTTCTCGGCCCACGAACACTCCGGCGAGACCGTGACGATCACGGCCGAGTTCGTCGCCGAGCGCGTCGGGGATGTCGCCGAGGACGAGGATTTGAGCGCGTTTATCCTCTGAGACGGAAGACGGAAGACGGAAGACGGAAGACGGAAGACGGAAGACGGAAGACGGGAGATGTGACGGATTGAGCGGCGGGCGGGTGGTCTGTTCTGGACCATGCCGGAGTCGGGGGTTGGTCTTTGGGCGGGCCGCACAATGCGTGGGCGTTGCCGTGGCTGGTGAGTCGCGTGGCCGCGTCCGGATCGCTTGACACTCCCCGGGCCCGGTGCTAGATTCCGCGACATT
>JBBJOE010000015.1:0-21233 GCA_037721765.1 Thermomicrobiales bacterium | reverse complement strand
GATCGCGGGCCAGATGCCCCAGCCGAATTCGGCCGGGAACATGACCACGATCATGCCGCAGGCGCCGAGCATCGACCCGATCGAGAGGTCGAACTCGCCCCCGATCATCAAGAGCGCGACGGCCACGGCAAGGATGCCGAGTTCGGCCGAGACCTCCAAGTAGGACGCCACACCGGTCAGGCGGAGGAAGCCGCTGTCGCCGGCCAGGATGGCAAAGAACACCCAGACGACCACCGCACCCGCGAACGCCCCCATCTCGGGCCGGACCAGCAGGCGCTGGAGCAGGCCCGTCCGGGCGACGCGCTCGTCGGGGGCGGTCGCCGGCAGTTGGTCACCCATCGGCGCGGACCTTGCCATGTGGCCTCCGGACAGGGGACGGGGCGCCCGCATCGTCGCGAGCGCCCCGTCCGCGAAAGGTCGGTGGGGCCACCTCCCGGGGTAACCCGGGAGGTGGCTCAAGGGACCCTAGCGGGTGCCGGCTTCAGAGAGCTGGATCACACGCTCGGCGTTTTCTTGGGTAACCAGGCCGGGGCCGGTCATGATGACCTCGTTGGCGACGGTGTTGAGATTGGTCGCGTTCAGGGTCAACAGCACGATCGGCAGGTAGCCCTGCAGGTACTGCTGCTGGTCGACCGCGAACAGCATGTCGCCCGCGGCGATGGCCTCAAGGACTTCCGGAGACAGGTCGAAGGTGGCGAGCTGGATGTCGGCGGCGCGGTCGGAGGCCTGGACGGCGGCCAGGGACGGGAGGGCGCCGGTCGGCCCGAGGGCCAAGACGCCGTTGATGGCCTCGTCCTCGGTCAAGGCGGCCTCGACCCGCTGCTGGGACTCGGTCGGGTTGGTGAGTTCGACGGCGAGGACCTCGACGGTGCCGCCGGCCTCGGTGATGGCGGCGGTGAAGCCCTCGCAGCGGGCGTCCAGGCCGGCGTTGCCGACTTCCTGGTTGACGCACAATGCGGTCGTGACGCCGGCCTCGGCCATCGCCTCACCGGCGCCGACGCCGGCCTCGTACTCGGTCTGGCCGACGTGGTTCAGGGCACCCAGCTCGGCGGCGACGTCGCTGCCAGAGTTCATCGTGACGACGGGGATGCCCGCCTCGATCGCCGCCTCGATGGACGGGGTCAGCGCCTCGGCATCGGGGACGGAGACGACGAGGCCGTCCGGCTCGGACGCCACGGCGGCGTCGATGAGTTGGGACATGGCGACCATGTCGAACGTCGGCGGGGCCTGGTACTCGACCTCGACGCCCATGTCCTCGCCCGCCTGGGCGACGCCGTTCTGGACGACGGACCAGAAGGGATCGGACGCTTGACCATGCGAGACGACGACGAAGCGAAGGCTCGCCCGGTCGGTGCCGTCTTGGCCGCGGGCGGTCATCATGCCGCCGACGACCAACATCATCACGATCGTCAGTGAACCGAGTGTCTTGACCAAACGATGCATCGTGAGTCTTCTCCTACCTTGACCGCGGGTGGATCACCGCTGACCCACCATCGCGACGCGTGGACACGGATGTGAAGGTAACCCCCCGGGAGCATGCCCTCGGGATCGATCGGCCTCCTTTCGTCGCACCGTCAGGCGATCCTGACCACCTTGGCAGGACGACGGGGCTTGGGTGCGCGCCATTCTAGACGAAAAGGCGCTCCCGCGCCCGGCCCGCCTCCCAGGCGCGGCGGGCCTCCCGAACCCCCTCGTCGTCGCTGACCTCGGCGACCGGCACGTCCCACCACCCCTCGTAGGACGGGACACCTTCCAGCCGGTCGTTGCGGACGTGGATCAGGACGGTGCCCCGGTGCTCTCTTGCCGTCGTCAGGGCGTTCACGAGGTCTTCCCGGCCGCCGCACTCGATCACGTGGGCGCCCAGGCTACGGGCGTTCGCGGCTAGGTCCACCGGTAGGGTGCGAACCGCGTCTCCCGCGCCGTCGCCGGGCAGGACACCATCCTCCGGGAAGACGTAGCGGGTCCCGAACCCATCCTGGCCGAGGGAGCGGCTGAGGGCGCCGATGCTCTTATAACCGTCGTTGTCGAAGAGGACGATCGTCAGGTCAATCCCCTCCTGGACGGCGGTGACGATCTCGGCCGAGAGCATCAGGTAGCTGCCGTCCCCGACCAGGACGTAGACGTCCCGCTCCGGGGCGGCCATCTTGACGCCCAGGCCACCGGCGATCTCGTACCCCATGCAACTGAACCCGTATTCCAGGTGGTACTGCTTGGGGTGCCGGGTCCGCCAGAGTTTGTGCAGGTCGCCGGGCAGGCTGCCGGCGGCGCAGACGATGATGGCCTCCGGGTCGCCTTCTTCGTTGATCGCCCCGATGAGTTCGCCCTGGCTCGGCAGGGGGGCGAGCCGCTTGGCGTAGACGCGCTCGACCTCGGCGTCCCACTCCCGGTGGAGGCGTTCGGACCCCTCGCGGTGAGCGGGCTCGACTCGCCAATCACCGAGGGCCGCCGCCAGTTCCGCCAGGGTCTCCCTGGCGTCGCCGGTCAGGGCCAAGGCTCCTTGCTTCGCGGAATCGAAGGCGGCGACGTTGACGTTGATGAACCGGACGGCGGGGTTCGCGAAGGCGGTCTGGCTCGACGTCGTGAAGTCGCTCCAGCGGGTGCCGATGCCGATCACCAAGTCGGCCGCGGCGGCGACGCGATTGGCGGCGAATGTCCCGGTCGCCCCGACCGCGCCGAGGTTGAGGGAGTGGTCGTATCGCAGGCTGCCCTTGCCGGCCATCGTCTCCCCGACGGGAATGCCGGTGGACTCGACGAGGTCGCGGAGCGCCCCCATGGCCCCGGCGTAGATGACGCCGCCCCCGGCGACGATCATCGGGGCCCGGCTCTCCTTGATCCACGCGACGGCCCGCTCGATTGCCCGCCGGTCCGGCCGGTTGCGGGGGATGGACCACGTTTTCGGCTCAAGGAACGCGCGGGGGTAGTCGAAGGCCTCAGCCTGGGTGTCCTGGGGCAGGGCCAGGGTGACGGCGCCCGTCTCGGCCGGGTCGGTCAGGACCCGCATCGCGGCCGGCAAGGCGGTGAGGAGTTGGTCGGGCCGGGAGATGCGGTCCCAGTAGCGGCTGACCGGGCGGAAGCAGTCGTTGACCGAAATGTCCTGCGTCCCCGACGATTCCAATTGCTGCAGGACCGGGGCGACGTTGCGGCGGGCGAAGATGTCGCCCGGCAGCAGGAGGACGGGCAGGCGGTTCACCGTCGCCGTCGCCGCGCCGGTCACCATGTTGGTGGCGCCGGGTCCGACCGAGGACGTGCAGGCGAAGGTCTGGAGGCGGTCCTTGACCTTGGCGTAGGCGATGGCGGCGTGGACCATCGCCTGCTCGTTGCGGGACTGGTAGTAGCGGAAATCGGGGCGGGCCTGGAGAGCCTGGCCGATGCCGCCGACGTTGCCGTGGCCGAAGATGCCGAAGCAGCCCGCGAAGAAGGGGTTGGTCTCGCCGTCCCGCTCGACGTTCTGGTTGGCGAGGTAGGCGATCAGGGCCTGGGCCATGGTCAGGCGGACGGTGTCCGGTCGGTCGGGCATGGTCGCTCCAGTCGGAAGTCGGAAGTCGGAAGTCGGAAGTCGGTAGAGAGGGCTGGGCTAGGGTCTGTCGTGGGCGGCGATGAAGGCCGTGGCTTCGGCGTGGGTCGGGGTGAAGTTGGCGCAGCCGGGGCGGGTGACGACGATGGCGCCGCAGGCGTTACCGAGGCGGACCGAGCTTTCCCAGTCCTGGCCCCGGACCAGTCCGAAGAGGAGGCCGGCGGCGAAGGCGTCGCCGGCGCCCAGGATGTTCTGGACCTCGACCGGGAAGCCCGGAACGTCGATGGTCTCGGCCGCTTTTGGTCCGTCCGGCTCGCCGGACTCGCCCTGTCGGGCCAGGTGGACCCTGGCCCCGGCCGCGCCGCGCTTCTGGACCAGGACGGCAGGGCCGTGCCCGAGCAGGGTGGCGATGGCGGCCCCGACGTCGCCGCCGACGCGGGCGTCGGAGAGTTGCGACCCGGTCACCCGCAGTTGGGCGGGGTCGGAGAGGAGGCTGGCGTTGATCTCGTCCTCGGTGCCGATCACCACGTCGACCAATGGGAGGGCGGAGCGGACGGTGATCCCGAAGGCGCGGGGGTCGTGCCACTGGTCGGCCCGGAAGTCAAGGTCGAGGGCGACGGTCCGGCCGGCGGCCCGGGCGAGCCCGGCGGCGAACAGGGTGGCGCTGCGACTCGGCTCCTTGCTGAGGCCGGTGCCGGTGATCAGCAGGGCGCGGGAGGTGGCGACCGGGGCGGCCAGGACATCGTCGATTGTCAGTTCGATGTCGGCGCAGTTGTCGCGGTAGAAGACGAGCGGGAACCGGTCCGGCGGCTCGATGCCGAGGATCACGGCCGACGAGCGGTGTCCGGGCTTGCGGGGGACCGACGCCGTGTCGACGCCCTCATCATCGAGGAAGCGGAGGATGAAGTCCCCCACCCGGTCGTCTCCGACGGCGGTCAGGAGGGCGACCCGCAGGCCGAGGCGGGTGGCGCCGACGGCGACGTTGGTCGGGCAACCGCCGACGTAGGCCGCGAACCCGGAGATCTCCTCGAACGGGGCGCCGATGTCCCGCGAGTACAGGTCGATCGAGGAGCGGCCGATGGTCAGCAGGTCGTGCGTCGGCTCGGGGGGCGTGTCGGAGACAGTCGCGCTCATCACCCGTCGCTCCCCCGGTCGTTGACCGGGTAGACCGGGACCCGCGGGTCCCGGGTGCGGAAGTGGTCCTTGACAGCGGTATGGGCCGGGTCATCGACGTTGGCGAGCGACTGGGCGGTGCCGGCCAGGACATTCAGATAATAGGTGGTGTAGCCGGGTGCACTGGTGACGGGATGATAGCCCTCGGGGACCAAGACGGCCTGGCCGTCGCGGACCGTGATGGCGGCGTCGATCGGGTACCCGGCAGCCTGGAGCGGCGAGGTGTCATCGGTATAGACACGTTGGATGGCGAAGCCGCCGGGCGGGTCGATCTTGAAGTAATACACCTCCTCCAGGTCGGCTTCCAGGATGGCGCCGTCGGCCGTCTCCCGGTGGACATCGTGCTTGTGGGGGGGGTAGCTGGACCAGTTGCCGCCGGGGGTGTAGACCTCGACGATGACCAGGCGGTGGCAGGGGAAGCCAGGTGGCAGGATGTCGTTGATGTGGCGGGTGGCGTTGTCGCCGCCCCGGATCTCGGTCGTGACATCGGCCGGGCGGACCAGGCGTGGCTCGTGGTCCCGGTCGGTGGCGACCCAGGTGACGGCGAACTCGGCCTCGGCCCCGGCACTCACCGTGAAGGCGGTGCGGCGAGGCAGGTAGAGGGCGCCGGGCAACCCGGCGAATGGGGAAGAGCGGCCGCCGACGGCGTCCCAGGAGCCCCGGTCCGAGGTGACGGAGACCTCGCCGGAGAGGCCGACCAGGGCCAGTTCGTGCTCGCCGGTCTGCCACTCCCAACGCGACCCGGCGGCGAAGCGGCGGATCTGGACGTGGATCAGGTCCCAGCCGGCCGAAGCCGGAGTGATGTCGAGAATCACGGCCGGGTCGTCGTGGTTCCCGGGCGTGACGAGCATGTTCGACGAATCGTACTGGCGCATGGTCTCTCCCGATCAGGCGTGAGGGGCATCGTTCAGGACGTCGGCGACGGTGACCGGTTGCCCCCCGGCGTGGTGGGACCGAGTCGCGGCGACGGCGATGGCCAGGGCGGCCAGTCCATCCTCACCGGTGACGCGGGGCGGAGAGCCGTCCCGGAGGCAGGTGACGAAGGCGTCGATCTGGGCCCGGTAGGCGTCGCCGAAGCGCTCCATCAGGTAGGGCACCACGTCGTGGTGGGCGCCTCCCCGGTTCAGGAGGAGGACGGGGGTCTGCCGGTGTTGTCCGATGACCAGGGCACCCTCCGAGCCGAGGATTTCGGAGCGGATATCGTACCCGTAGAAGGCATTTCGGCTGACCTCGACGTGGCCCAAAGCGCCGCCGGCGAAGCGCAGGTTGACGCTGGCGTTGTCGATGTCTCCGACCGACCGCAGGTCGTCGCAGACCAGGAGGCTCCCCTCGGCCGAGACCCGTTCGACCTCTTGTCCCATCAGCCACCGGGCCAGGTCGCAGTCGTGGATACCCATGTCCACGATCAGGCCGCCACTCTGGACGGGGTCGGCATACCCGGGCCGGGGACAGAAGGGGTCCCGCCCGACCGATTTGAAGACGATCGGGTCTCCGATCGCCCCCTCATCGATCAGGGACTTGGCCCGGACATAGGTCGCGTCGAAGCGACGCATGAACCCGACCTGGAGGGGGACGCCCGCGGCGACGACGGCATCCAGGGTCGCACGGGTATCGGCGACCGTCAGGGCGAGTGGCTTCTCGCAGAAGATGGCCTTGCCGGCCGCGGCCGCGGCGATGACCAGGGGAAGGTGGGTCTTGGTCGGCGTGGCGATGACGACGGCATCGACCCCGTCGAAGGCATCGGTCGGGTCGGCGAAGAGCCGGACATCCGGGTATGCGTTGGCAAAGGCGGCCCGGCCGGCCGGGTCCGGATCGGCAGCGGTGACCAACCGGGCCGCCGGGACGCGGTCCCGCAGCGTCTCGGCATAGAGACGACCCATGCGGCCGAGGCCGAACACGGCGAAGGGGATCGGGGCAAGTGTGGCGGCGGACACGGTGGGGGGACCTTTCTGGACCGGACGATGGGTGGCGCGGCCGGGGACGGGCAAGGGCGAAGGTATCCCGGCACCGTATGGTCGCGCAGGGCGATGTGGCTGACAAGTCAGCACGGTCAGACTGTTGACGGTCTTTGACCATCGACGTATCCTGCTCCTCGGATAGCACCCTTTGGTGCCCGGGAGTCGGTCAGGCGAAGAGCTATGGTCATTCACATCCCAGACCGTCAAACCTCAGACGCATTCATCGAGCGAGTGATGGCCGGACGGGCGGAGGTCGCGTCCCAGGAGGAACGGCGTGTCGAACTCCTGCGCCAGATCCACCGAATGAAGTGTGGTTTGGGATCGACTCGTCGTCTGTCCACCTGGCGATCGAGCGTGGCGAGTTGAAGGAGACACACGAGGTGTGTCGTTGGTTGATGGACATTGACCTCCTTAAGCACATCGAAGCCTGAGCAGCGCGGTGACCCGCACGGTTGGAATGCGATCCAGAACTATTTGAAGGTCCATCACCGGTACCTCGATGACCGGCGTGACCACGTCGTGGTGTCCGACGACCTCCAGTACACCTTCACGGGTGAAGACCGGTTCGAGATTCGAGGACGCATTCACTGCCATCACGGATTGTTCATCGATGTCGAGAAGACGCTCGAGATCAATGCCAGGGATCAGGTACGCACGGTTCGGTACAGCTATGACGCGGGGGTCTCGGGCCGGAGTGATCGGCCCATTTTCCGATACGACAACGCCCACCTATATGCCCGGAAGAGTCACCCGGACGAGCATCATCGTCATCGGTACGACACCGTGACGTGGGACGAGACCGGTTCTCCGGAGTGGGTCGGGCGGACGCGCTGGCCGCACCTCAGTCAGGTCATCGACGAGTTGGGGGAATGGTGGGAGAACGGCGGATCAGTCCTCGACATCCCGTGAACCCGGATCACGTTCGTTGGGTCGGCCGAGCAACGGTGATGAATGCCTCGGTGGACCGCATCGCTGACCGCCGAACATCGAACGCGATCGCCCAGTTGACCGTGAGGACCCCGGCGAGGATCGTTCCGGTCAGGGCGACGACGGTGACAATGACGAGGCCGCCCACGATGTGGAGATCGTATTGGCTGGCACGGGCTCGTTCGTCCAGGAGGACGACCCAGCGGGACGAGGCCGCGACGGTGGCGTAGCCGAGCCCGGCCGACGCCCCGGCGAAGAGCAGGGCGGCACCGAGGGCGGCGTGGGGACGCTTGCCCGACGCGAACTGCCGGCCAACGAGGATGGAGCCGAGGGCGACCGCTGCCCCGAGGATGACCGTGACGACCCAGGCGCGCGACCCCTCGTATGGGTGCTGAGCGTGCTGAATCCGGATGGGTCGTCGAGAGTCCCACTGACGCGCCTCGATCGGGAGAAGGGGGCCAGCACGAGGACGACCCAGGCGCGGGCCACGGCGATGAGGAGGACACGGGCGAACGTGGAGCGGTGGGAGATTCTCCTGTGCCGGGTGCGGCAGGATGCGTGGGTCATCCGTGGTCCGACCGGCGCCCCGCGGCACCGGCGCTCCGGAACGGGAGGCCGTCGCGACCACCACGATCGTAGGGTCATCCCGTCCCCATCCGCCGCCCGGGAACCCGTGGGTTCGTGGGGGAACCAAACCAGACCGGGCGACGGTGGGAAGCGGCGAGGGGCAGTGCGCGTCGAGCGACGGTCGCGGTGCCGCTGGCGACACATGGGCGTCGGGGGATGGCGGCGTCAGGCGTCGTGGATCCCCGGAGTGGCGGCCATGATCGTATCGGACAACCCCTGGACATCTGACAGGAGGCGCCGGACCCCGGTGGCGTGCCGTCTCAGGTCGGCAGGGCCGGAGATGCCGAGGTCGGCGAGCAGGGCGCGGTAGTCGCCGTCGAAGCGGCCGAAGGTCTCCGGCGGGGCATCGGCGGCGAAGATCGTCATGCAGCGGGAAAAGGTCGCCGCCAGCCAGAAGACGGCCTCCCGGTGGTCGCCCCGGGCGACCAGGTCCCGGCAGCCGTCGATGGCGACCGGGCGGGCCGCCAGGCTGATGTCGGAGGCGAAGGGGACAGGAGTCCGCGTGATGTGCCGGGCCGCATCGAAGGCGACTGTAAGGAGATCGAGGTGATGGGCGACGAGGTCTCGGTCCATCCCGGCGCTGCCGAGCGAGGTCAGCAGCGTCTCGTGAAAACCGAGTCGGCCGTGGTCCGAGAGCAGGTTACGGACGGCGACATAGCGCGTTCGCACCGTCGGGTTCCGCAGCCCGGCAACAAGGAGGACGTGGGTCAGGACGCCGGTCCCGAATAACCAGGGGACGACTTGCCGGTGGAACGGGTCGGCGGGGTCCATCGCATCCAGGGCATCGAGGCAGCCGGTGACCCGGTCCGCGGCGTGGTCGCGGCGTCGGACCACCCAATCCTGCCGGGCGAACTGGCGGGCGACGGCGGCGTGCAGGCGGGATAGGTCACCGGCTGGATCGAGAATGATGCCCGTCGTTCGGAATCCTCCGGCCAGGCCGCCAGCCAAGCCCCCGGCCAGGCCGCCGGCCAAGTGATAGTTGGCCAGGACCATCTCCGGCGTGGCGATCCGCTCCCGGGCCATGGGGGTGACGTCGAGTAGGACGCCCCGGTGGAGGATCTTCCCCGACGGTATTCCGGCACCGGGTTCGCCGGTCACGACGACCACGACATCGATGTCGGAGGCCGGGTCCAGTGGGGCGTCGTCCGGTCGGAAACTGGTCGAACCGATGAAGTAGGCACCGTGGAATCCCGGCCATGCCCGGGAGCCCGTCACGACCCATTCGCGGGCGATCGCCCGCGCCTCGCCCGCCAGCATCACGTCGCTTTCCGTCGCGGTGCCTCCCGCCGACCATCACGGGACCGATCCCGAGCGTCGCTGAGATCCCAAAAGGTGGCATGGGGTCTCAGGCTATTCCATGGAGGCATCCGGCACGGATCGTCCTCCCGCCCCTCCGAGATGGGCGCGGGCGCCGGTCAGCCCTTCAGCAGCGATTCGGCGCCGTCGATCCACAACTCGGTGCCGGAGATGTGACGGGCGGCATCGGAGGCGAGGAAGAGGACCAGCGGGGCGATGGCCTCGGGTTCGGCCGGGGATCCGAGGAGGGGGTGCCAGCCCCGCGGGTACTCGACCGGCGTCCTGACCCGGTCCAGGTCCCGGATCGTGGTCTTCTCGTTGATGGCGGTGTTCACCGCGCCGGGACAGATCACGTTGACCCGGATCTTCTGTGGCGCCAGTTCGAGCGCGATCATCTTGGCGAAGGCGAGCTGGCCCGCCTTCGACACGGAATAGGCCGTCGCGCCGGTGTTACTGAAGTTGCGGGTGCCGTTGACCGATGAGGTGATGATGATCGAGCCGCCCCGGACTCGGAGGAGTGGCAGGGCAGTTTGGACCGTGATGAAGGTGCCGGTCAGGTTGACATGCAGGGTCCGTTCCCACTCGGCGAGGGTGAGGTCGTCGAGGGGCGCCCAGACGCCGTTGATGCCGGCGTTGGCGAAGACGGTGTCGAGACGACCCCAGGTCGCGCCAATCACCTCCATCGCGGTGGCCATGGCAGCGGCGTCGGCGATGTCGGCGACGATGGGGGTCGCCTCGCCGCCCTCGGCCCGGATCGCGGTGACGACCTCCTCCAGGTCGGACGCCGTCCGGCCGAGGGCGGCGACGGCGGCGCCCTCCCGGGCCAAGAGAAGTGCGGCGGCGCGGCCGATGCCCGACCCCGCCCCGGTCACGAGGGCGACGGTGCCGGACATGACGTTCGTCGTGGTTTTCGGCGGGGTGTCGGTCACTGGGGCTCCTGCGACGGGTGGATGGATGGGATCGGTCGAACGACCGGAGCCCATGGTACCGCGACCGGTCATCGAGTAGTGTCGGACCGATCTTCGCTGCAGGGCGATCGCATTTCAACCTGGACAAATTTGGACAGGCTCCGCCGCACATCCCAGACCATGGCCTGTCCCGGTCTACATTTGGCCGGACCGGAATCAAAACGTTGCCCCGCGTCGTCATGTTCACGGGCTTCGTTCCAAGTAGCCGAACTCTACGGAGTGCTATCGAGCCTTAGCGGAGCGAAGAACTCACGCGATTCGCAATGGGGTCGACCCGCGAGCGCGGGCCGGTCCACGTCGGTGCCATGTGCCCCGGCATAGGATGTCGAGCCCCGGTTCGTCGGTATCGGGTGCCTCCGCATCAACGAGGGCCAGGGCGGGTTGCCGGTGCCACGACGGTGACCAGCAACCAAACGAATCATGGCCGCACTCGACAAGCCCGGCGACTCTACCTCTCCATCGTCGATGTGGGTGGCGTCGCGACCCAGCCGGGTCACGTCCGGGTACCCCCCCGCGGGGGTCGGACTCCGGCGCCACCACTGTCAGCGACGCGCTGGCCGAACCGCTCGCGAGGGAGGAGCCGTCAGGGTGACGGGTGGATATGACGGGAAGCCGATCCGGTTGTCTGATCACGCCCGTGGCTACCTGGTCCGGCGAGGGTTCACGGAGGGGGAGGTCGCGGAGGCCGTCCGGACTTGCGCCTGGCGATCGGCCCGGAACGAGCGCTGGGAAGCGGAGCGGGACAGGCCATATGACACGGTCTGGAATGGGCGACACGACGCCACGAAGCGCATCCGTCCCATCTTCGTCGAGAACTCGGAGGAGATCGTCGTCGTTACCGTCTACGCGTACTCCTTCTGAGTCGCCGGGACGCCGGCATGGGGGACTGACGATGCACATTCGCTACGACCCGGACGTGGACGCTCTCAGCGTCGTCTTTCAAGACACGACGGTGACGACGAGGGAACTCGCCGAGGGCATCGCCGGTGAGTACGACGCCCATGACCGCCTCGTTGGCCTGGAGATCCTTGACGCCGGGACACGACTCGGCGACGCCTCGACCGTGCGTCAGGTCACCCTGGAAGGCATCCGGCTCGAAGCGCCGCCCACCATGCCGGGACTGGAGAAGACGTGATGACGTCCACGTAGGAGTTGGGTGAGTTCGCCCTGCCGCTGTCGGTGTGATCAAAGCGGTGCCGGCACGGGAGAAATTCAACCGCCACGGCCACCCGGATGCTCTCCACCGGGGGTAGGCGCGGGGTACACTCGATACCTGTCGAGCGGTCGCGTTCGCCGCGCCGGCCGGTGTCCCCTCGTCCGATCCTGGCCTGTCCGGAGAGGAAGCGGCCGCCAAGCGAGAGGACCTCATCTGGATCAATGGACACCCCGTCATAGTCGGAAAAAGCATCGATCCCAGGGCGCTCAGCCGTGCCCCGCCGGTTATTCCGGATTCGACCAATGGGTCCCCCTTCCCGTGTTCGACCCTTTTGGTGGCGGGAATCGAGCCCCCTGGAAGCACGGCGGCTGGGACTGGAGGTTCATGGCTCCGACCTCAACGCGGTCGCGGTTCGGACTATCGAGGCGCCGCTCGAAATCGACCCACGGCGTGCCGGGCGTCCATCTCTGGACTCCAACGGGAGGTCACCATGGCTCGGGGTGGCACCTGGACGGCCCGGTTGGCCCGGATTTCGTCAGGCATACGCGATGGGTGTTCTACCAGGTCGCGGTACTCGGGTTTCGAAGTCCACCGCCGGGATCGACGCTGCTCACTACCCCTTGACGGCGCCCGCGGTCAGGCCGGCGATGATCCGGCGCTGGAAGAGGAGGACCAGGATCACCAGGGGTAGGGTGGCGACGACGGCCGCGGCGGCGATCTCGCCCCAGGGGGTCGCGGCGGCGATGTCGGCGCCCTCGAACTGGGCGATGGCGACCGGGACGGTGTACTGCTCCTGGACGCTCATGAACGTCCGGGCGAAGAGGAACTCGTTCCAGGCGGCGATGAAGAGCAAGATCGCCGTCGTGAAGATACCCGGCGCGGCCAGCGGGGCGATGATCTGGGTGAAGACCTGGAGCCGCGAGGCGCCGTCGATCCGGCCGGCCTCCTCCAGTTCGCGCGGCAAGTCGCGGAAGAAGGCGGTCAAGGTCCAGATGCAAATCGGAAGGGTGAAGGTGACGTTCGGCAGGATCAGGGCCATCTTGTGGTTGATCAGGCCCAGGTCGCTGAACAGCAGGTAGAGCGGGCTGATGATCGCGATGCCGGGGAAGATGGCTACGGCCAAGACGACGGTCAAAACCAGTCGCTTCGCCGGGAAGGTGAGGCGGGCCAGGGCGTAGGCGCAGAGCGAGCCGACGAGCAGCGAGATCGCGGTGGCGCTGGAGGCGACGATGGTGCTGTTGAGCAGGGCCCGGGTGAAGCGGGGCAGGGTGATGACCTTCTCCCAGTTGGCGCCGGTGAAGGGACGGGGCAGGTAGTCGGTCGGGGAGCGGTAGATGGTGCTGGCTTCCTTGAGGGAGGTGATCACCGCCCAGGCGAACGGGGCCAGGCAGAACGCGATCAGCAGGACCACCGCCAGCGGAAACAGGACCCGGCCGGGAGTCATCGCCCGGCGCGAGTGGGTTGGTGGCTGGGTCCGCGGCTGGGCGGGAGTGGCAAGGACCATCAGCGACCGCCCCCTTCGCCGACCGGGGCGCCGAGGACGCGGATGAAGACGAAGCAGAGCAGCAACACGATGACGAACGTGGTCACGGCCAGGGCCGAGCCGTAGCCAAACGAGAGGTTCTGGAACAGGGTCCGGTAGCTGTAGAGGGTCAGGGTCTCGGTGGCCCGGCCGGGGCCGCCGTTGGTCAGGACCACCGGCAGGTCGAACATCCGGGCCGCGTCGATCAGGCGGAACAGCAGGGCGACCAGGATCGTCGGCTTCAGGAGCGGCAGGGTGATCCGCCAGAATGACTGCCAGGCCGTGGCGCCGTCGAGGGCGGACGCCTCGATCAGGTCGCCCGGGATCAATTGCAGCCCGGCGAGGAGCAGCAGGGCGACGAAGGGGGTCGTCTTCCAGACGTCGGCGCCGATCATCGCCCAGAGGGCCAGGTTCGGGCTGGCGATCCAGGGCTCGTAGCTGGAGAGGATACCGAGGTCCGAGAGGATCCGGTTCATCACGCCGTACTCGGTCTGGTAGACCAGTTGCCAGACCTTGGCGGCGACCACGGTCGTCAGGGCCCAGGGAACGAGGACGGCGGCCCGGGTCAGGCCCCGGCCCGGGAACGATCGGTTGATCACCAGGGCGATGGCCAGGCCGAGGACGAATTCGAGCGCCACGGTCGCCCCGGCGACGGTCCCGGTGACGCGCAAGGCGTTGAAGAACCGGTCGTCAGAGAGGATCTGCTGGTAATTGTCGAGGCCCTGCCACGTGCGCGGCGTGTTGGCGAAGCGGAGGTTGATCCGCCACAGGCTGAGCCAGACCGCCCGGCCCAGCGGGAAGAAGGCCACGAAGGCGATCGTCGCCAGGGCGGGCAGGACCAGCCAAAGGGCGAAGAGCGCCTCGGAGCGCTGCTGCGCCGACCACCGCCGGGAGGAGGCGACGGTGGGCGCGGTCGTGGGCACCGGGGAGGTGCGGTCAGGTCGAGTGATCGCCATGGCATCCTCGGCGACGCACGGGACCGGCGACGCGGCGCGCCCGCGTCCCCGGCCAGCAGATGAGTCCGGCTGCCAGTGGGCGAGACGGGGAAACGTGTCCCCGTCCCGCTCCGGAC
Organism: Thermomicrobiales bacterium; assembly: GCA_037721765.1. Taxonomy (GTDB): domain Bacteria; phylum Chloroflexota; class Chloroflexia; order Thermomicrobiales; family UBA6265; genus JACCVE01. The sequence continues at coordinate 7,020 of JBBJOE010000015.1, read as the reverse complement.
CCTAGCTGTTGAGGACCTGCTCGATGCCCTCGACCATGTCGTTGACGGCCTGCTCGGGCTCCTTGGCCCGGGTCATCACCTCGGCGAAGTTCGGCTGCAGCACGTCGGCCGACATCTGGCTGTAGTACGGGCTGACCGGGCGCGGCTTGAGCGATTCGAAGGCGGCGCTGAGCCGGTCCACGTAGGGGAACTTGACGCGGACCTCCTCGGCTTCCAAGACCGCGGACCGGGTCGGCAAGCTGCCGTTGCCCAGGTAGCGGGCCGTTTGCTGCTCGGCCGAGGTCAGGAACTGGATCGCGGTCGCCGCCTGCTCGGCATAGCGGGAGTTGACCGAGATGCCGAGCATCCAGGCGCCGAGACAGCCGGGTCCGGGTTCGGCCCCGGTTGCGGACGGCAGCGTCGTCACATCCCAGAGGCCCTTGACCGCCGAGGTGTCGGCCTCCATCGCGACGGTGGCGCCGATCCACATCCGGAGGAAGACGGCCCGGCCCTCGATGAAGACGTTCTGGGCATCGGGGGCGGTCGCCATCGTCAGCGTCGCCTCGGGCGAGATCTTGTCGGTGTAGATGTAGTTGACGAGCCGGGTCAGGCTGTCGACCGCCGCCGTGCCCTCGCCGAGGGCGATCCCGCCCTCGGCATCTAGGATGTCGCCACCGTGGCCCCACAAGGTTTCCAGCCAGCTGATCAGGCCGCCCTCGGTCTGGGCCGCCTGGAAGATGAAGCCGGACCGGTCGGCGGTCTGCAGCTGCTTGGCGGCGGTGACCAATTCCTCGTAGGACTTGGGCGCCTCGAGACCAGCCTCTTCGAGGAGGTCCTTACGGTAGAAGAGGCCGGGGCCGTTGTTGTACCAGGGGATGCCGTAGATCTCGCCATCGTAGGTGGCACCCTCGATCGTGCCGGAGAAGAAGGCCTCCCGCTCAGCGTCGGGCAGGGCGTCGGAGAGATTCGCGGTCCAGCCCGCGGCGGCGAACTCGGGCACGAAGGGGACATCCATCGAGACGATGTCGGCCGATTCGTCGCCCGCCGTGGCGACGGTGACGAACTTGTCGTGCAGGTCAGTGGTGGTGGCACCCTGCTCCTGGTAACTGATCTGGAGGGCGGGGTTCTGGGCATTGAAGGCGTCGACCTGCTGCTGGGTGTACCCGGTCGGGTCGCGGGCGGCGAACCAGGTCAGGGTGATCGGGTCCTGGGCGCGGGCCCTCCGGGCCGGGCCGATCGCCGCGGCGACCGCCGGGACCGACAGGCCGAGGGCGGCGGCCCGCTTCAGGGTCGAGCGGCGGGACTCGCGCAGCCGCAGGGAGTCGCTCAACAGACGGGTCATGGCCGGGGCGGTGGGCGTCGTCTCGTCACCCGGCGTCACATGGTCATTCATCAGGTGTCCTCCTCGACACGGCGTCTCGCTCGGCGAGATGGGTTTCGGGGCTCTCGAATTGGGTAATCGCCTTGGGTAATCGCCCGGGGCGGGAATCGCGTCGTCAGGGCGACCTTCACCTCCTCTCGGCGGCCATGGGCACGCGACATGGTCGTTCGACACCATGGGGCCAGCGTGCGCGACACGCTACGACAGGGCCGGGCGGCTGTCAAACGCCACGAGACCGGAAGGCGGGGGAGGGTTTGAGGGCCAGTTCGGTACCGTCCATGGTCGGTCGCCGGATCGGGAGGGTGCTACGCCACCTGCCGTGGGACCGCGAGCAGCAGGGCCTCGACCCGTTCGCCGGCCTCGTAGGCACGGTCGCGCGGGGGCAGGACGAGCAAGGCATTGGCGCCGAGCCAGGACGCCAGGCGGGACGATCCCTGGCCGCCGGTCGTCACCGCCGTCAGCGAGCCATCAGGATGAACGGAGACGACCGCCCGCGGGTAGTCGGTCCGGTCGCCGGAGGGGATCGCCTGACCGAGGGTGACGCGGACGCGGGGGCGCTCCCAGTCGACCCGGCCAAGCATCGTCGCGATGGCGGGGCGGATGAAGAGTTCGAACCCGGCCAGGGCGGAGACGGGGTTGCCCGGTAGGCCGAAGATCAGGGTGGTGCGGTGTCCGCCGCCGGGGTCGGGTACGGTCGCCGTGGCGAAGGTGAAGGGTTTGCCGGGCTTCATCGCCACCCGGCGCAGGTGGACGGTGGCCAGGCCGGGCAGCAGGGCCTTGACCAGATCGCGCTCGCCCATCGAGACGCCGCCGCTGGTGATCACGATGTCGTCGGCGGAGATCCGATCCCGCAGCAGGGATCCCAGTGGGGCGGCGTCGTCCGGGGCATGGCCCACCCAGCGGACATCGGCCCCCTCGGCCAGCGCCGCCGCCAGCAGGCTGAAGCGATTCGAGTCGCGGATCTGGCCGGGGCCGGGCGGGGTGCCCGGCTCGACCAATTCGTCGCCGGTAGAGATGATGGTGACCCGGGGCAGCCGAGACACCGGGACCGGTACCAGTCCGACGCTCGCGACGAGACCCAGTTCCGCCGGACCGAGGAGCGATCCGGCCGGCACCAGCACGTCGCCACGGCGGGCGTCGGCCCCCGTGGGCCGGATGTACTGGCCGGACCGGGCCGGCTCGCCCTCGATGATGACGTGTTCCTCGGATACCTCCGTGTCCTCGACGGGGACGACCGCGTCGGCACCCGGCGGGATCGGCGCCCCGGTGGTGATCCGGACGGCGGTGCCGGGTGTGACCTGGACATCGATGACGTGGCCCGCCATCTGGTCGGCCAGGATCTCCCGCCAGGGGGAGCCGTCGTCGGCGACCACGGCGAAGCCGTCCATCGTCGCGGCGGTGAACGGAGGCTGGTCATCGGGGGCCACCGCCGGGGCGGCGAGGGTACGGCCGGGGGCTCGGTGCAGGGTGACGTATTCAACGGACAGCGATGGCGCGAAGCCGAGCACGGTCGCCAGCACGTCCTCCGGTGATCGTTGGTCGTCGATGTCCGCTGGCAACGTGCGGCCGGGTCGCGAGACGTTTCCCACAGGATGCTTCCCCAGACCCTCATCCGCCACCGGCACGAGCATTGGCCCATCCTAGCATTCTCAGCGTGGGGAGAGCCGCCGCCCGGCATCGCGACGCGGCGCACGGGACAGGCGGCAAGCTTCGCCAGAGGGACCCGTCGGGCGACGCCGCCAGGATGACCCGACGTCCCGGCCCGGTCCGCGAGCTCCGCGAGCCCGCGAGCTGGGCCGTTGACACGGGATCAGCCCCCGGTTATACGTATCACCCACCGGTCCACGGGGCGCTGACACATCGGGGAAGGGAAACGGCGATGTCTCGAGAGGCGTCACGCGAGCGGCCCACCCAGTCCGATGTCGCTCGCGTCGCCGGCGTGTCCCAGGCCACCGTCTCCTATGTGATCAGCGGGAGGTCGGGGAGTCCCATCCCCGAGGAGACCAGACGGCGCATCCTCGAGAACGCGAGCGGCCTCGGCTATGTGCCGAACAGCGTGGCGCGGTCCCTCCGCACGCGCGTCACGGGGACCATCGCCAGCGTGATCCCCGACATCACGAATCCGTTCTACCCGGCGTTCGAACGGGGCATCCAGGACGGTGCCGAGCGACACGGGTACGTGTTGACCGTCTACAACACCGACGGGGACGCCGAGAAGGAAGCGAGGGCGTTGCGCTCGCTGATGGCGGGTCGGGTCGATGGCGTGGTCGGCGTGTTCTTTTACCAGACCATGCGGGATCTGCAGCCTCTCCTCGACCGCTCCATCGCCGTCACCCGGCTCGACCCCGCCTACGACGGGCCCGGCGATCTCCCGCTCGACCGGCTCCACGTCGATAACGTCGGGGCTGCCTCGGCCGCGACCACCTACCTGATCGGACGAGGCCACCGGCACCTCGCCATGATCGCTGGCCGGAGTGGACCACGCGAGGCCCGGCTCCTCGGCTTTCGACAGGCGCTCGAGTACCACGGTCTCCCGCCCGGGCGTGATGTGATCCAGGGCGGCGATGATCACGCGGGCGGCGGCGGCGCCGCGATGGGTCGTCTGCTCGCACTGGTCCCGCGACCGACGGCCGTGTTCGCCGCCAACGACGTGATGGCGATCGGGGCCATGCTCACGCTCCGCGAGGCGGGGCTCCGGGTCCCGGCGGACGTGGCGGTGATGGGCTTCGACGACATCCCGATGGCGACGATGGTCAGCCCCCCGTTGACGACCGTTGCCCAATACCCCGAGCGACTGGGGGCGCGGGCCGTGGAACTCCTGGCCGAGCGATTGTCCGGGCGAGTCGTGGGTGGTGGTCGTTCCGTCGAGATGCCATTCGACATCGTGGTGCGAGAATCCGCCTGACCGATCACGGCACGAGAATCTGCCTGACCGGTCGTGGGGCGCGATGACGCGAGGAGGCCAGCGTGGGACGAACGGGCCGTGGGCCGCCAGACCAGCACCAATCCATGGAGCAGTGTGCATGGCACCGGACATCGCGGTCGGTCGACGAGGAGTGATGAATGAAGACAGGGAACGAGAACCGGGGTGTCCGGCGCGGCAACCGGGCCAGTATCCTGATGATGGTCGCGCTGTTCACGCTCGCCCCGGTGCTGGGGGTCGTCGGCGCCACGTCGATCACCACCGCACAGGACGCGACCGAGATCACGATGTGGTTCGACACCACCGGTGGGGCGGAGACGGCCGACTGCATGGTGGCGACGGCCATCGACACGTTCAACGACGGCAATGACAGCGTCACCGTCAACGCGACGCTCCAGGCCAACAACTGGACGGCGACCCAGACCGCGATCGCCGGTGGCGGTGGGCCCGACATCGTGACGACGCCTGGGCCATCGTTCGCCATCGAGCTCGCCAAGGCCGGGCAACTGGCACCGCTCGACGAGGTGGCCGTCAACCAGGGATGGACCGAGACGTTCGTGCCCTGGGCGCTCGACCTGGGCAAGGTCGACGGTGTCCTCTACAGCATCCCGACCGAGGTCGAGACCCTGGTCCTGTACTACAACAAGACGCTGTTCGAGGCCAACGGTTGGCAGCCGCCGGTGACGATGGATGACCTCGTCGCGCTCTCGGCCCAGATCGACGAGGCGGGAATCATCCCCTTCGCCCACGCCAACTTGGAGTGGCGGCCGACCAACGAGTGGTTCGTCGGCGAGTTCCTCAACCACATCGCGGGTCCCGAGTTGGTCTACGGTGCCCTGACCGGTGAGGTCAAGTGGACCGATCCCGCGTTCGTCCAGGCGATCGAGACGCTGGACCAGATGCAGCAACAGGGCTGGTTCATGGGCGGTCTGGACCGCTATTACACGACCACCACCGCGGATACCTTCGGCGCGATGGCCGATGGGGGCGCCGCGATGAAGATCGAGGGCACCTGGGCCGTCGCCGATCTCAATACCTACTTCGGCGAGGAGGGCGGGAACGACAGCGAGTGGGATTGGGTGCCGATGCCGTCCTCCGGTGGCGAGGCCATCTACGACCTCGGCATCGGATCGACGTACTCGATCAACCGCGCCTCTGAGAACCCCGATGCGGCCGCCGAGTTCCTATCTCACTTGTTCTCCCCGGATATCCAGGCCCGGCTCGCCGTCGATTGCGGCCTGACCCCGGCACCCGTCGCCCTGCCGGAAAACGCTCTGGAGGGATTGGATCCCCGGTACGCGGCGATGCTGGCGGACATGAATGCCGCGTCGGCGGCTGGCGATTACGGCTACACGACCTGGACATTCTGGCCGCCCCAGGCCGAAACGTACCTGATCGACAGCATCGAGCGGGTGTGGTCCGGTGACATGACGGCCGAGGAATATCTCGCCGGCATGCAGCAGATCTTCGACCAGGAGCGGGCGGAGGGGTCGATCCCACCGCTGCCCGAGCGGGCGGGGACGCCTGCCGCATAGGGCTCCCCAACGACACGTCTCATGGGGGCGGGGCGGTGACATCGTCCCGCCCCTGCAGGTAGGGACCAGGGGACATCCGGGATGTCAAGCGAACGGCGGCAGCCCCGCGGCAGCCGGTGGGATCCCGACCAAGACGATGGACGTGATGGCTGGGCCACCACGTCCATCGTCGGCTGTGTCATGTGTTGCGATGGGACCCGAAGTTGACCCCACCGGCGGGACGTTACTCCGCGTCGGTCACGCGGACGTGGACGGCCCGCATCCGGGACGGGTTGCGCGGGTCGGGCTCCACGTCGTAATCGACTTCTTGGCCGACCTGGAGCAGTTCGAAGGTGGCATTCTCGACGGCGGAGGCGTGGAAGAACAGGTCTTCACGGCCGGATGAACCGCTCGGCGCTACGAATCCGAAACCACGATCCTCGCGGATCGTCTTGATCGTTCCCTGTGGCATGGTCTTCGTCTTTCGCTTCTCCCCCGCCTGGCGACTCCGCTCGGAGCCCACGCATCGGCAAGGGAACGGTACACGATCCAACCCACGGTGGCTGGGTGCATGACCTAGTGTCGCACATACCGGACCAAGGTGTGGAACGTCGCCTCGACATCGAGTTGACACCATGTACGTTGATCGGCCCGATCGAGTCCCCGATTATCCCTACGTAACCTTGAGGACGTGAGCGAAGAGTCACCGTTTCGCTGGGGAAGTCGCTTTATACCGAACCTGGGTGAACGCTGCCGAGCGAACGCGTTCCCCGTCCTGACACCCAATGGCGGGAGCGACATGCCGCCTCCCATTGTGGTTCCTCCGAACGTGTTACGGATCACCTGGATTCCGTATTAGACGACCCTGCGTACCGCCGCCAGAGTGGAACCCGAGTCGAAAGAACGTGAGGGGCATACCACACATTGGCCAGCCTGATTCAGCTGTCGGGACATGATCATGCTCACGCCTGAAGCCGATGCGCACAGACGTACTCTGGCGACGACATTGGTTTGCCTGGATACCCTCATTCTGGCGCTGACGTGATCGATCCTGACGGCGACAATCGCCTCAGTGAATGTTCAGGGTGCGGCCGTAGTGGCTGCAGAGTTCGAGAGTGACGTACAGGGTCTCCCCAGCAAGACCTGCTCCAGCGCCCCTTACATATCAAGCGCGGGGTAGTAGTTCTCGGCCCCGATCTTCCTGACGTCGGTCAGCCAGTCGC
>JBBJOE010000164.1:0-6163 GCA_037721765.1 Thermomicrobiales bacterium | reverse complement strand
TCGGGACGTGCGGGCCCGATGGGAGCGCCGGGCCGGGGTCACGGCTTTGGTATACTTTGGGAAGTATTATGTCCTCGCGCGTCGTGCGCCCGTTCCCGACGCGGCCCATTGCCCAGGAGTTCCTCAGCACCATGCCCACCTACTCGTACCGCTGCGACACCTGCGGCAATCAGTTCGACCAGTTCCAGAAGTTCAGCGAGGCCACCCTGACCGACTGTCCCGCCTGCGACGGTGCCATCCGCCGCGTCATCCACCCCGTCGGCGTCGTCTTCAAGGGTTCGGGTTGGTACATCAACGACAGCCGCAAGCCCGCGCCGGATGAGTCGAAGCCGGCCTCGGCCAAGTCAGAGAACGGCTCGAAGGACGGCGACAAGGCCAAGTCCGGCGACAAGCCGACGGTCGGTGAGACGGCCAAGGGCGCCCCGACCTCGGATACCAAGTCCGCTCCCGCCGAAAAGGCCGTGGCCGCCAAGTCGTCCTGACCCCGGATTTGTCCCGATCGACCGCGCCGGCCCCGGGATCGAGGATCACCATGCGACGCCTGCGTGAAGACATCAGGGCCATCCGCACCCGGGACCCCGCCGCCCGCTCGAAGGTCGAGATCCTCCTCACCTATCCCGGCCTCCACGCCGTCCAGACGCACCGGCTGGCGTCGGCCCTGCACCGGCACGGCCGGACGCTGCTGGCGCGGCTCGTCTCCCACCTGGGCCGGGCGGCGACCGGGATCGAGATTCACCCCGGCGCCACCCTGGGTCGTCGCCTGGTGATCGACCACGGGATGGGCGTCGTGATCGGTGAGACGGCCGTCGTGGGCGACGACGTGACCATCTACCAGGGCGTGACCCTCGGCGGAACAGGCAAGCAGCGTGGCAAGCGTCACCCGACCATCGGCGACGGCGTCATCATTGGGGTTGGCGCCTCCGTCCTCGGTGCGGTCCAGATCGGGGACCGCGCCCGCATCGGCGGTGGCGCCGTTGTCCTGCGCGATGTGCCCCCGGACACCACCGCGGTCGGCGTGCCGGCCAAGGCCGTCGGGGCCGCCGCGGACGGGATCGAGGCGCCCCGTCGCCTCGAGCGGCTGCCCGATCCCCAGCGCGACGCCTTGGTCGCCGTCCTGCAGCGGGTCGAAGAATTGGAGCAGAAGGTCCGCGACCTCGAGCGCGAGGCCACCCGCGCCGGCGCCCCGGAGCGCTCCTCCTGTTTGGCCTGACGTCCACCTGACCCCGCCGTCCGCCGGGGAAGGGACGCGCCGACGCCTGGCCATCAGCCGTCACGAGGAGATACGACCCCCATGGAGCGAGCGCGCGCGAGGATCGCGCCGGACGCCGGAGCCCTCGTCATCTACGACACCCGCACCCGTGCCAAGCGACCGTTCCGGACGATCGAGCCCGGGCGGGTCCGGATGTACGTCTGTGGCGTCACCGTCTACGACGACGCCCACATCGGTCACGGGATGTCGGTGATGGTCTTCGACACGATCCGCCGATACCTCGAGTATCTAGGGTACGAGGTGCGTCACGCCCAAAACTTCACCGACATCGACGACAAGATCATCGCCCGGTCTAACCGGGAGGAGATTCACCCGGACGACCTGACCGGACGGCTGATCGCCGACTGGCTGAAGGAGACCCTGGCACTCAATGTCCTGCCGGCGACGATCTACCCGCGAGCGACCCAGGAATTGCCGGCGATCATCGCCATGATCGAGGGTCTGATCGAGCGGGGCCACGCGTACCCGGTCGAAGGCGACGTCTACTTCCGGGTCCGCTCCTTTCCGGGCTACGGCAAGCTGTCACACCGTGATCCGGACGACCTCCGTTCCGGCGCGCGGATCGAGGTCGACGATCGCAAGGAAGACCCGCTCGATTTCGCACTCTGGAAGGCCGTCAAGCCGGGCGAACCCTCCTGGCCCTCTCCCTTCGGCGAGGGCCGCCCCGGCTGGCACATCGAGTGCTCGGCGATGTGCACCACCCACCTCGGTGGGACGGTCGACATCCACGGCGGCGGCACCGATCTGATCTTTCCGCATCACGAGAACGAGATCGCCCAGTCGGAGGCGTACCTCGGTACCGAGCCGTTCGCGAACTTCTGGCTCCACAACGGCATGCTGCGCTTCGGCGGCGAGAAGATGTCGAAGTCGCTCGGCAACATGGTCACCATTCGTTCCCTCCTCGACCGGGGGCTCGGCGACGCCTTCCGCCTGATGGTCCTCCAGTCCCACTACCGCGCTCCCCTCACCTATTCTGAGGAAGCGTTGGCCGGGGCGGAACGCGGCCTCGAACGCCTGCGAACGGCGATTGGGGACGGCGCGTCCTCCGCCGACCCGGATACCACTACCGGCGCCGGTGACGGGTCCGGCCTGGCCGTCCAAGTCGCCGAAACGCGGCGCCGGTTCACCGCCGCGATGGACGACGACTTCGACACCCCGGCCGCGATCGCCGCCCTCTTCGACCTGGCCCGGTCGGTCAACCGTGAGGCGGCATCCGACCATTCCGCGCCATGGGTCGCGGTGGCCCGGGCTGCCCTTTCCGAATTGATGGGCGTCCTCGGATTCGAACTCGAACGTCCCGCACCGGCCGCCGCGGGCGACGCCGCCCCGTACATCGACCTCCTGGTCAGCGTCCGGGAGACCATGCGGGCCGAGCGCCACTGGGCGCTCGCCGACCACATCCGGGACGGCCTGGCCGACCGAGGAGTGACCCTTGAAGACGGACCGGCCGGGACCACCTGGAAGGCCACCACCGGCTCGGCCTGACCGGGGCCGGCCGGAGGGCAGGCGATCCCCCGGCGGGCGCCCCCCCGGCCGGGAAGCCCCGCCTCCCCTCCCCGTGCGGGGAGAACTCGTCTACGGTCGGAACGCGGCCCTGGAAGCCCTGCGCGGACCACGGGTGGGCTTCGCTCTCCTGCTCGCGGACGGCATCCGGGCCGACAAGCGGATCGCCGAACTCGTCGCCCTGGCCAACCGGCGTGGGATCGCGGAGCGCGTCGTCCCCCGCGACGCCCTCGACCGGGCTCTCGACGGGGCGAATCACCAGGGCGTCGCCCTCGATGCCGCTCCCTTCGAGTACGCCGACATCGACCTCTCGCCACCGGCGTCCGAACTCGTGACCCTGGCGCTCGACCATGTCCAGGACCCGCGCAACCTCGGTACCTTGCTCCGGACCGCCGATGCCTGCGGCGTCCATCAGGTCCTGATTCCGACCGACCGGGCCGTCATCGTCACGCCCGCCGTCGTGAACGCATCGGCCGGCGCGGTCGAACACCTGCGGGTCGCCCTGGTGACCAACCTGGCCCGGACATTGGACGACCTGAAGGCGGCAGGATGGTGGGTGATCGGCCTCGAGGCGCACGAGCAATCGACCGACCTATTCACCACAACCTTACCCCGCCCGGCGGTCCTGGTCGTCGGCAGCGAGGGAGAGGGGATCGGACGAAACGTCCTCCGCCGCTGCGATCTCCTCGTCAACTTGCCGATGCGAGGCCAGGTCTCGTCCCTGAACGCGGCGACGGCGGCCTCCGTCGCGCTCTATCATCTGATGGTCACCGGTGCCGACATCGTCCCGACGAAGGTGGAGACGATGGCCGACCCCGTTTGACCAACCGTACGTACAGTGGTACGTTGACGGGGAAACACACGCTGACGCGACCGGTATTGCAGAACCGGCCCACCGATGGGAGACGCTATGACGCCGCACTCCGACGAGCCCGGGACGACCGGGACGACCCTCGACCGCCGCATCATCTTGAAGGCGAGCGCGGCCATCGCCGCGATGGCGATCGTCGGTGCGGACCTGCCCCGACCGGCCGCGGCCCAGGCCGCCGAGACGGCGGCCGAGACCTGGGTCGAGGCCGACAACGCGTTCCGGGCCGCGGACGCCCTCTCCGACCCATTCACGCTGGAGTCGACCTTCCCGTTCTACGCCGTCGGCGCACACTGGTCGGGGGACGTCGCGTTCCCGGTCCTGGTCGAATTGGCGTTCAGCGCCGATGGCGCGTCCTTCACCGACCCGGTGACGGTGGCGGCGCAGGAGGAAGACGCCGGGCGACCTGACCGCAACGGCCGATACTACGCCGACCTCGCCTTCGCCGACGCGGCCCGGTTCGTCCGCTACCGGACCCTCGACGGCAATGGTGAACCGGCCGCCGTGGCCGGGTTCGCGCTGACCTACATCGACGCCAGCCCCGGACCATCGATGGAGGGAGTCTACGCCACCGCCCTGGAACATTCCGTGGCCCGGCCGCCGATCATCTCCCGGGCCGCCTGGGGTGCCAACGAGGCCTACCGGTACGACCAGACCGGCGAGATCTGGACTCCGGAGTACCGGACCGTCGAGCACGTCATCATCCACCACACCGAGACGACCAACTTCCAAGACCCCCTCATCGCGCTCCGCTCGATCTACTACTACCACGCCGTGACGCGGGGCTGGGGCGACATCGGATACAACTATCTCGTCGATTACATGGGTAACGTCTACGAGGGCCGCGTCGGCGGCGAGAACGTGGTCGGTGGTCACGCTTACCAGTATGCCGAGGGCAGTTCGGGCATCGGCACGATCGGCAACTTCTCGTTCGTCGATACCACCCCCGAGGCCCAGACCGGCATCGTCTGGATTACCTCCTACGCCGCCCGGACCCTGGACCCGCTCGCCAGCAAACCCTTCCAGCAGGTCCCCAACGTCCCGACGATCTGCGCCCACCGTGACGTCACCCAGACATCATGTCCGGGCGACTTCCTCTACGACGACCTGGCCACGATCCGGCAATACGCGGCGGCCATCATCGACGGCGGTGCCAACCCCGCCCCGTCTCCGGGCGTGGCCGTCGGCAGCGTCGTGATCACCAACGTCACCGAGGCCAACCTGCGGACCAGCCCGGGGGTCGGTTCGACGGTCAGGGCTCGCCTGCCCCTCGGCACCCGTTTGACCATCACCGACGGTCCGGCCACCAATGGCGGGTATACGTGGTATCAGGTCCAGACCCCGGCGAACGGCCTCGGCTGGGTCGCCTCGATCGTCTTCGGCGTCGCCACGTCCACGCCGGCCCCGCCGGTCGCCGGAGCGTTCCGGGCCGGTGACGCGATCTCGGTCGCCACCGACAGCCTGAACCTCCGCTCGGCCCCGAGCGTCGGCGCCCCGGTCGTCACCGTCATGCCGTCTGGCACGACCGGGACCGTCCTGGCCGGGCCGCGCGACGCCGACGGCTACGCCTGGTACCAGATCCAGACATCCCGTGGGACGGGGTGGTGCGTCGGGGCCTATCTGGGCGCCACCGGGGGCACGCCGCCGCCGCCGGCAAACCCGGGCTTCCCGGCCGGCGCCTCCGTCGCCGTCACCAGTGATGCCCTCAACCTGCGGTCCCAGCCCTCCAGTACCGCCACCGTGTTGGCCCGCCTCCCCAGGGCCACGGTACTGACCGTGACCGGAGCGTCACGCGTGGCCACTGGCTATACCTGGTACCCGGTCACGAGCACCCAGTTCGGAAGCGGGTGGGCGGCCGGTGAGTTCATGGCCCTCACCTCTGAATCCCCGGCCCCGACGCCCACCCCGACGCCGCCCGCCGGTACCTACCCGATCGGCACGGCCTTGGTGACAACGTCCGAGGTGAACCTGCGGTCCGGTCCGACCCTTGGCCGCTCGGTGATCGCGATCTTGCCGGCCAACACCCGGGTCGAGGTGACCAGTGTTGCCCAACTGGCCGATGGCTACCGCTGGTACGGCGTCTTCGCGGCCGGATACGGCGGCGGCTGGTGCGTCGCCGACTTCCTCGCGGTCCCCGGTGGGACGACCCCGAGGCCGACGCCCACCCCACCAACGACACCGCCGCCCACGCCCCCTCCCTCCGGCACCCTCCCCGTCGGGAGTACGGCGAAGGTCATCGGCGGCAGCCTCAACCTGCGCTCGGGCGCGTCGATCACCGCTCGGGTCTTGTCGGTGGTCCCGGACGGCACCGTCTTCACGGTCACCGGCGCCCCGACCGACGCCGATGGCTACCGCTGGTACCCGGTCACCAATCGCTCGATCGGGTCGGGATACTGCGCCGGGACATTCCTCGCCCCGGCCTGACAGAGGCGGCAGGGTGGCGCTAAGGTCCCCCTACCCGGCGCGTGCGCCTGGCGGTGCTTGCCGGGTAGGGAGGTAGACCGTATACTCAGGCGTTCCGG
>JBBJOE010000163.1:0-6172 GCA_037721765.1 Thermomicrobiales bacterium | reverse complement strand
TCCTCGACCGGGCGGACGACGGCCTCGTCCTCGTCGATGATCACGTAGCTGGTGCTATTGAACGAACCGGCGAACTGGGCATCGATGACCTCGAGCCCCACCAACCACTTGGTCGAGGCGATCCCGCCCCAGCGGGGGACGAGGAGCCGGACGGGGCCGCCGTGCAGGGCGGGCAGCGGTTCGCCGTTCATCTGCCAGACGACCATCACGTCGTCCTCGTAGGCCATCCCAACCGGCAGGCCGCGCTGCATCTCCGCGAAGTCGCCGCCCTGGCAAACGATGTCGATCGCGCCGTCCTGGACCCCGGCCATCGCCATCACGTTCTTGAGCGGGGTGCCGACCCACTCGGCGTTGCCGATGCCGGTATTGCCCCACTGGGTGCCCTCGGCCTGGGGCTGGAAGCGACTTCGGCTGTCACCGGAACATTCCAGGAACGCGACCATGGTCGTGTTCGGCATCGCCTGGAGGTCGGCCAGCGTCAACTCCAGCGGCGTGTCGACCAGGCCGCTGACGGTGAGCCGGTAGGCGGCGGGGTCGATCTCGGCGACCGGTCCGTTGTTGCGGACGAAAAACAGTTCGTTGGGGACGATGAGGCCATCGATCAGGCCGAGCGGGGTGCCGAAGTTGGTCGTGCCGTAGGGGATCAGCCGGGGGTCCTTGCCATAGGTCTCGACCAGGGCGATCAACGGGTCCGGGGTGGCGGCCGGAGTCGCGTCCTGGGCCAGGGCAACCAGGTCCGGGCGGCTGGACAGGATCGTGGCGATGGCCGGGGCCGCGAAGCCAACTGCCGCGAGCCGGGCGATGAGGCGGCGGCGGCTGAGGACCCCCTGGGCCCGAGGCGTCGTGCCCCCTGTCGGATCACTCGTCATGGTGTCCCTCCCTCTACGGACCGGCGTCATCGACCGGTCGGGGTCCGTGATCCCGTGACCGCCATCGGGCACGCGCCCGAAATACGGCGCCCGAGTCTAGCACGGCGTGATCTGGACCGCATGGGCGAGCCCATCTCGTGACACCTCATCCGGCGATCTCCATGGCGGACGGACGGCGGGCACGTCCCGGGGGACCATCATGGGCCGGGCACGAACGCGAGCGGGACCCGTAGGAGCGGCTCCCGAGCGAGGCGCCGGCTAGACGGGCCCCGGGTCATCGTCTGGCCAGGGACTCGTACCGAGGTGCCCATTCGGCGTCACCACCGGGCCGCGGCCCAGCATCCGGGCGACGAGGCCGGGGCGCTTCGCCGGCTTGGGGGGCTTGGCGGCGGCTTCGAGGCGGGCGCGGAGGGCAGGGTCGAGCCGCTTGCGGTCGGCGAGGACGACGCCGCCGGGAGGCCAGGTGGCGGGAGCGTCGGCGACGACGACATCGATCGATTCGTAGAGGCCGTGGCCGCGGCCACGGGCGGTGGCGCAGGCATCGAGGAGGAGGCCGAGGGTGGCGACGGGGTCCATCTCCGCGTCGGCCAGGCGGCGGAGGAAGCGGGTCAGGCGGCGCTCGATCAGGGATTCCAACTCGGGGACGAGGTGGGCGGGGACGAAGGCGCCGCCCATCGGGGCGCCGCCGGCCAGGTCGAGGCGGACCGGCATCTCGCGAGCCAGGGCAGGGTCGAACCCAGCGTCGATGAAGAGGCGGGCCGGGGGGCGGAGCAGCATGCCGACGCCGCGGTCGATCCGCGCCTCCAGGGTCGTCAGCGAAATGCCGGGGTGGATGAAGCTGGGACCGGCGGCGGCCATGGCGATGGCTAGGCCGGCCGTGGCGGCAGCGGTCGGGGGGACGGCGCGCCGTCCCGGGCTAGCTGGCACCCCGGTGACGGCCGCGGCGATCCCATCGCGGAGATAGGCCGCGACGACGGCTCCGTCGAGGATGTGGAGGGCCGTGGCTTCCATGCCAGAAGTATACGGTCCGGTCGCGCCGGCCCGAATCGCCGCGCATCTCGCCCGCCACCACGACCCACCCACCCCTACCCCTCTTGATCTCGGCCAGATCCCGTCCCAGCCCGGCGTGCCGGCCGATCGCCGGCCGTGGCAGACTAGGGGCTCGGGCAACGTGGTCGGGTGCCGGCCGGGTTGGGGGACGACGCAAACGAGCGGCAGGGAGCGAGGATGCGCTGGCCGGACGAAAGGTTCTACGCTGGACCGGCCGGGGCGGCGATCGTCTTCGGTGACCTGGGGGGCCACGCCAGCCGGGACCTGCGGGCGGCGGGGTGGGAGGTGCGCCTCGTCCGGCCGGGTGACGACGCGACGGCGGAGGAGCGGGGAGACCCCGGCGCGGCAGATATGCTGACCATCCGGGGGGATCGGGTCGAGGCCGAGGACGACGCTGCCGACCTGGTGATCCTGATCGACGCGCTGGAGTACGCCCTGGACGACGCGGCCTGGTTGGCCGAGGCGACCCGGTTGGTCCGCCCCGGCGGGACGCTGGTGTTGCGGGTACCGCGGGCGACGCGGCTGGCCTGGCTCGATGCCCGGAACATCTACCGGTACCTCTCCGAGGCGACGGGACGGGGGACCCCGTTGCCGGAGATGCGGCGGGTCGGGTTCCGGCGCCGCTACGCCCCGGAGGAGATCACGACGCTGGTGGAGTCGGTGGGCCTCCGGGTGCTCGCGAGCAGGCGAGGGGGTTGGGGGCTGAGCGAGGCGGTCTACCTGGGCGGTGCGGTGGCGTTCCGGTGGGTGCGGCCCCATCCCCTCTTCGACCGGGCCCGACGGGCGTACGGAGCGTTGGACCACGCCGAGGCGACGATGCCGGGCACGTATTACGTGACGATGTTGATGGGAAAAGTCACGACTCCGAATGGGACAGCGATGTCCGTCCCGCTCAAAGGCGAATATCGTTGAGATGACGACCACGATCTCGTAGGAGCGCTACTCGCCGCGCCCTCGCAATGGCGCGCTGCGTCCACAGGAGACATCCGTTTGAGCAAGCGGACGCGGCGAGCGGCGCCCCTCCAGGTCGTTGCTCACCATCCCAACCGCCCAGCCCCATGGCGGGCAATCAGGTCAGCGGGTGGTCGTGGCGAGGGCACGGAGGGCGTCCGGGGCGGGGACGGGGACATCGACCGGGGGGACGAGGCGGTCGACCAGGCTGGCGCTGCCGGTGACGCCGAGGTTGGTCATGACCTGTTCGAAGGCGGGTTGGAGGTCGGCCATGATACCGGCTTTGGTCTCCTCGGGGAGGTCCCAGAGCTGGCGCTTGAAGGGGCCGAAGCCGCGCTTGCGGGTGGTGTAGTAGAACTGGGCGTCGGTCTGGCCTTCCTTGCGCTCGTCGGCGTGGTTGGCGGCGAGGTGGGCGTAGATGGCCTCCTTCAGCTCCGACGGCAGGGCGGCACTCTCGTAGAACAGGTTCTGGAAGCCGGTCGCGAGGTGGACCTCGATGGCGTTGGCCCCGGCAAAGCGGCCGAAGGCCTCCTCGGGCAGGGTGCTGGCGCCGTGCTGGACGGCGCCGCCGAGGCCGTACTCCTCCCGGGAGGCGGTCGAGAGCTTGGCGAGGGTATCGAAGTCGACCTTGACGTCGGCGATGGTGCCGTCGGCCATCGGGATGCCGCCGTGGCTGGTGCCCGTCTGGACGCTGATCTTGCTGATGCCGGGGATCGGGTGGCCGGCTTCGGCCGAGAGGCGTCCCATGGCGGGGACGTAGCCGCCCATGAAGGCGTGGAGGTCCTCGACGGTGCTGTTGTGGCCGCCGACCTCGCCGATCTCCCCGCCGATCGAGATGGTGACGTTCTCCGGCTCGTGGTCGCGGATGAACTTCGTCAGCTCGGCGGTGCGCTCGTAGTTGGTCCGCTGCTGCTCGGCCAGGGTCGGCAGGGAGAGGTCGACGAGGGTCGAGGCGTCGACGTCGATGTTGAAGAAGCCGGCTTCGATCGCCTCGGCGGCCAGGTCGCGGACGGAGGCGATCTCGGCCACGGGGTCGACGCCGTAGTTCTTCAGGTTGGCCTGGAAGTGGTCGCCCTGGATGAAGACCGGCCCCTGATGGTTCTCCTTGATGGCCGCGGCCAGGACGCAGGCGGCGTATTCGGCCGGGCGCTGGTCGGTGTAGCTCATCTCGGAGCGAGCGATCTCGAACAGGACGATCTTGTTGTCGGTCGCCCGGGCGGCCCGGAAGATGGTGCGCGCGACATCGTAGGTCAGGCCCCGGACGTTGATGGCCGGGGCGGTGGCGTTCGTGTAGGCGCCCTGGCCACCGGCGAGGTAGAGGTCGTGGATGGAGGCCGGGAAGGCGCCGAGGGGGGGCGCGGCGCGGCGGATGACCCAGCGAGCGGCGGACTTGGGATCATTGGGACCAAAGACGGCGGTGTCGACCAGGCGGTCGATGAGGCCAGCGCGGAAGGCGGTGGCGTCCTCGATCGCGACGCCGTCGCCCTCGATCACGGCGATGCCGTCGAGGGCGCGGTGCAGGTCGGAGACGGTGGTGAAGGGCGAGACGGGCATCGGGCGCTCCTCGGGGGGGAATGGCCGGGCCAGCCACGGAGATGGTCGCCGGCCCGGCGACGGGCGAATCCTGCCCACGCAGCCGCGAGACGGGTGCCACCGTTTCGGGGAATGGGGACGGGGACAGGGGGAGGCGGCGCCCAGCGCGTGACGCGGTAGGCGCATGATGACCCAGCGACAGGCCGTGGCGTCCGGACCCGGGGGGAATGGGCATCCGGCGCCATCCTCGCCGGGTAGGATCAGACCCCGGGGGCGCGGGCCCGACCGGGGTCTGATGGTGTCACGATGAGCCTGGGCCACATCTCCCCGACCGGACCGGGCGCCCACCCGGGATCGAAGCGGTCACGGGCAGCGGCGGCCACCTACTGGATGGTGAGGATGCCTTCCATCAGCGCCCGGTGTCCGGGGATGGCGCAGTAGTAGGTGTATTCACCGGGACCGAGGTCGGCGGGAATGGGCCAGTTGACGACCTCACCGCCGACCGGCATATCCACGGGGGCATCGTCGTTGTACCCGTCGATGGCGAAGTTGTGAGGGGAACCGAGGTTCACCAGGTCGATCGACCCGCCGACCGGAACCGTCAGTGCCTCCTGGTTCCAGGCGATGTCGACGGCCTCGAGGAGGACGGGCGGGGCACCACCACCGCCCGCCGCCGGAGCCTCGCCGCCGCCGGCAGCTGGGGCAGCGGCTCCACCGACGGTGAGAACGCCTTCCATCAGCGCCCGGTGGCCGGGGATCGCACAATAGTAGGTGTACTCGCCTTCGGCCAAGTCGGCCGGGATCGGCCAGTTCACCACTTCCCCACCGATGGGCATATCGACGGGAGCATCATCGTTATAGCCGTCGATGGCGAAGTTGTGTGCCGAGGCACCGAGATTGACGAGGTCGATCGACCCGCCCACCGGGACACTCAGGGTCTCTTGGTTCCAAGCGATGTCGACGGCCTCGAGCAGGACCGGGGCGCCACTGGCAGCGGGCGGGGCTTCCTCGCCGCCCCCGGCGACCCCGGCCGGGGGCGCGGCCCCACCGATGGTCAGGACACCCTCCATCAAGGCGCGGTGGCCGGGGACGGCGCAGTAGTAGACGTATTCGCCCTCGGCGAGATCGGCCGGGATCGGCCAGTTGACGACCTCGCCACCGATCGGCATGTCGACCGGCGCATCGTCGTTGTATCCCTCGACGACGAAATTGTGCGGGGCTTGTCCGAGGTTGACCAGGTCGATGGACCCTCCGGTCGGGACGTCGAGGGTCTCCTGATTCCAGGCGATGTCCACCGCTTCGAGGAGGACGGGCTCCCCCCCACCACCGGCCGGCGCCTCGCCCTCGGCGGGGGGCGCTTCCGCGACATCCTCCTCGGGGACCGGGGAGGCGTTGGGGTCCACGTCGGACGGGACATCGGTCGGGGCTCCCTCGACCGGGATCCGGGTCACGGTCGGGGCCTCGGCCAGGTCGATCGACGACGAGCCACATGCCGCCAGCAGGGCCATCGCCGGCACGGCGGCACCGAAGCCCGCCGCCCGTCGCAGGACCAGCCGCCGCGTCAGGCGCGCCGGGCGCAGCGCGTCCGTCGTCTCGGCTCGCACGTCGATTATCTCTCGCTCGTCCGTCATCAATGAGTGTCTCCCACGTACCGGGACCCGGCCAAACCAACGCATCGACCCGTGCCGCTCCCCGGCCCCACGTTGCCACCCGTGTCGCATCCGTCGCGCCACGGGTCCGTCGTTGCGACCGCGGAACCGCCCACCGCC
>JBBJOE010000162.1:0-6174 GCA_037721765.1 Thermomicrobiales bacterium | reverse complement strand
GACGACCGCGATACCTTGCTGGCCTGGGCACCTACGGCCGAGCGATCTGCACCTCCTCGCCGACCACCCGGACGACGTAGGTCTCGACGGCGACGACGACCGGGAACGCGATCGGCGCCCCGGTCCGGATGTCGAAGGCTCCCCCGTGGAGGGGGCACTCGATCTCGTCACCGTCGATCGTGCCCTCGGAGAGGGAGGCCTCTTGATGGGTGCAGAGGTCGTTCAGGGCGTAGAACGTGCCGTCCTTGTTGATCAGGCAGATCGGCTCGTCACCGACCTCGACATAGGCCATCTCGCCGGGGACGATGTCGCCGACGGCGGCGACGGTGACGAATCGGTCCTCGGCGGGCTGGGGGTTCGTCATCGACATCCTCGCTCCTGGCGTGGGTCGGGGCAGACGGGAGAGTGTTCAGGGCACGTCATCAGGTCGGTCGTGAGGCCCAACGGTGGGCAGGTACGACCAGGGCCGTGGGGAAGCGCCGGGATCACGGAGACCCCGAGACTCCTGACGATCCCACTACAGGTCGTCGTCGTGGATGTGGGAGACGCCGTAGAGGCCGGCCTTGAGGCATTTTAGGCCGAGCAGTGCGCACTTCATCCGGGCTGGGCTGATGGGCACGCCCAGTTCTTCCAGGATGTCGGCCTTGCCCAGGCGCTTGGCGTCCTCGACCGATTGGCCGGCGACCAACTCGGTCAGGATCGACGTGGCCGCCTGACTGATCGCACAGCCCCGGCCCTCGAAGGCGACCTCGGTGATGATGCCGTCGGTGACCCGAAGGTCGAGCCGGATCTCGTCGCCGCAGAGGGGGTTGACATCCGAGTGGCTATGGTCGGCCGGGTCGAGGCGGCCCCGGTTCCGCGGGTTCTTGTAGTGATCGAGGATCACTTCCCGGTAGATGCTGTCGGTCATGCGTCCAGTGGCCCCTCGGTGAAGATACGTGATTCGGTCCGTGACGCGGTCTGATTCGTCATGGCATCCCGGCCCGTCAGGCGAAGACGACCCGGACCCGCTCCAGGGCCTCGACCAGGCGGTCGATGTCGGACTCATCGTTGTAGACGGAGAAGCTGGCCCGGGTGGTGGCGACCAGGCCGAGCTCCCGCATCAGCGGCTGACAACAGTGGTGGCCGGCCCGGACGGCGACGTTGTGCTCGTCGAGGATCGCGGCCACATCGTGGGGGTGGACGCCATCGACCGTGAAGCTCAGCACCCCGGCCTGGACATCGGGTCGCAGCGGGCCGAGGAGGGTGACTCCGGGCATCGCCGACAGCCGGTCAATGGCGAGCTCGACCAGCGCCCGCTCGTGGGCTCGGACCGCGTCCATGCCGATCGCGGAAAGGTAGTCGCAGGCGACGCCCAATCCGACGGCGTCGGCGACGGCAGGGGTGCCGGCCTCGAATTTGGCCGGGACATCGGCCCAGGTGGTGCCGGTCAGTTCGACCGTGCGGATCATGCTGCCGCCGGTCATGAAGGGCGGCATCGACTCCAGCAGGTCTGATTGGCCCCAGAGGACGCCGGAGCCCATCGGGCCGAGCATCTTATGCCCGGAGAACGCCAGGAAATCGCAGCCCAATGCGGCGACATCGACGGGCAGGTGGGGTACGCTCTGGGCGGCGTCGATCAGCACCGTCGCCCCGGCGGCCTTGGCCCGGCGGGTGATCTCGGCCGCCGGGTGAATCGTGCCCAGGGCGTTGGAGACCTGCGAGAAGGCGACGAGCTTCGGCCCCTCGGCCAACAATCCGTCGAGGTGGTCGAGATCAAGCCGCCCGTCCCGGGTCATGCGGACGAAGGCCAACCGGGCCCCGCGCTCCTCGGCCAGCACTTGCCAGGGGACCAGATTGGCGTGGTGCTCCATGACGGTCAGGACGATCAGGTCGTCCGGCCCGATGTTTCTTCGACCCCACGTCATGGTGACCAGGTTGATCGCCTCGGTGGTGTTGCGGACGAAGATGCATTCCCTGGCTCGTGGGGCACCGATGAAGGCCGCCACCGTCTGCCGGGCCCGCTCGTAGCGACCGGTCGCTTCCTCCGAAAGGCGATAGACGCCCCGGTGGATGTTGGCGTTCGCCGTCCGGTAGTAGTCGTCCATCGCCGCCAGGACGACCTCGGGCTTCTGGGAACTGGCGGCGCTGTCGAGGAAGGTCAGCGGCCGACCATTCGCGTCCACCGAACTGGCCAGGATCGGGAAGTCGTCCCGGATATGGCGCGGGTCGAGGTGTGGAGTGGCGACGGTCGTCTCGGCGGCTGGCAGGGTGATGGTCATGGCGTACTCCGCGCCGCGCGGTATGGCGTGGGCGCTGGTCGGGAGCGGTCTCGCGGTTTGCCCGGACCGTCTCGGAGTGAGGACGGGGAGAACCAGTGAGGGCAGGGTGATCGGACCGGGCAATGCGCTGAGGTGCCGCCCGGTCCGATGACCGCTCGAATCAGATGCCGACCTTGCGGCCGATGGCGGCCTTGAGGAAATCCTGGATCTCCTCGACCGGGATGCGGTCGATGACCGGCCGGAAGAAACCCTCGACGATCAGCTTCTGGGCCTCGGAGCGGGGGATGCCCCGGGCCTGGAGGTAGAAGATGTGCTCCTCCTCGACCTGGGAGACGGTCGCGCCGTGGGTGCAGCGGACATCGTTCGCGGCGATCTCCAGGTTCGGGATGGTGTCGGCGCGGGCGCCCCGGCTGAGGATCAAGTTCCGGTTGGCCTGGAAGGCGTCGGTCTTCTGGGCGCCCTCGGAGACCCGGATCAGGCCGGAGTAGACCGAGCGGGCGGTGTCCTTCAGGGCGCCCTTGAACTCCAGGTCGCTGGTGGCGTAGCCAGACTCGTGGAGTTGATAGGTGTGGTGGTCGAAGAACTGGTCGCCGTCCGCGAAGAAGATACCGAGCATCTCGGCCACCGCGTTGCGGCCCTGGAGATGGGCGCCGATGGAGTTCTTACTCCACTTGGACCCGATGGTGACCTGGAGGGACTTCAACTCGGCGTCTGCCGCGAGGGTCGCCCGCTGGGTGGCCATGTTGACGGTGTGCCGGCCCCAGTCCTGGACCTGGACGTAGCGGAGCTTGGCGTCCTTGGCGAGGATCAACTCGATCGTCTCGGAAGCGTAGCTCTGCTTGCCGGCCGTCTCGGAGTGGTAGGCATCGACGAAGAAGGCCTCCGCGCCCTCCTCGAGCACGACCAGGGAGTGGTTGAAGGTCGCGGTGCCCGGGGTCTCGCCGAGGACGAACGACTGGAAGGGGACGCCGACGCTGACCCCGGCCGGGACATAGAGGAAGGTGCCCCCCTGCCACATCGCGCCGTGCAGGGCCTGGAACTTCCCGAGCCCGGCGGGGACCGCCGTGGTCATGAAGTGCTTTTGGATCAGGTCCGCGTGGTCCCGGATCGCGGTGTCCAGATCGGTGAAGATGACGCCCCGCGCGGCGAACGAGGCGGCGGCCTCGGTGTAGACGGTACTGGCGTCGCGCTGGACGGTCATCCCGGCCCGCTCGCCACCGATCGCCAGGGCGGTCTCGCGGCTCGTGACCCGGAGGTCATCGAGCGAGGCGATACGCTCCGTCTCGGGCGCGAAGGGAACCTGGTTGTCCAGCTTCAAGCCACGCAGGGCGGTCCGGCGCCATTCCTCGACCGTGGTGGTCGGCATCGGCAGGGACTCGTAGGTGTCCCAGGCGGCCAGGCGGGCGGCGAGGACCCAGTCCGGCTCGGCCTTGGCGGCGGAGAGGCGCTCGACCGCCGCCCGGGAGAACCCGGTCAGGGCGGCGAGGGCCACCGCCGGGTCGGCGGTTTGGGTGGCGGTGGTGGAATCCATGGTCTCCTCGTTGGTGAGTCGCGGCGGGGTCTGGCGAGGGCGAGCCCGATTTGGGGCGGACGCGCGGCGCGGCGGCCGGGTCATCACTGGACCGGCCGCCGCGAACGATCGGCCGGGCGATGGCTAGCCGACGGAGCCTTCCATCTCGAGCTGGATCAGGCGGTTCAGTTCGACCGCGTACTCGAGCGGCAGCTCCTTGGCGATTGGCTCGATGAAGCCGTTGACGATCATGCTCATGGCCTCGGTCTCGGACAGGCCGCGGCTCTTGAGGTAGAAGATCTGCTCGTCGGCGACCTTCGAGACCGTGGCCTCGTGACCGATCGAGACGCGCTCCGCCTCGATCTCCATGTAGGGGTAGGTGTCGGTCCGGCTGGTCTCGTCGAGGAGTAGGGCGTCGCAGACGACGCTGCTCTTGACGTTCTCGGCCCCCTTGTAGACCTTGACGAGGCCCCGGTAGGATGAGCGGCCGGTGCCCTTGGAGATGGACTTGGAGGTGATCTGGGACGAGGTGTTGGGAGCGACGTGGACCATCTTCGCCCCGGCGTCCTGGTGCTGGCCGTCGCCGGCGAAGGCGACCGAGAGGACCTCGCCCCGGGCGCCCGGCTCCATCATCATCACGGCCGGGTACTTCATGGTCAGTTTAGAGCCGAGGTTGCCATCGACCCACTCCATCGTGGCGTCCTTGTAGGCGGCGGCCCGCTTGGTGACCAGGTTGTAGACGTTCTTCGACCAGTTCTGGATGGTGGTGTAGCGGCAGCGGGCCCCCTCCTGGACGATGATCTCGACCACGGCGGAGTGGAGGCTGTCGGTGCTGTAGGTCGGGGCGGTACAGCCCTCGACGTAGTGGACGTAGGAGCCGGGGGCGCAGATGATCAGGGTCCGCTCGAACTGGCCCATGTTCTCGGCGTTGATCCGGAAGTAGGCCTGCAGCGGCACCTCGATCTTGACGTTCTCGGGCACGTAGATGAACGAGCCGCCGGACCAGACCGCGCTGTTGAGGGCGGCGAACTTGTTGTCGTTGGCCGGGATGATCGTGCCGAAGTACTGCTTCACCAGTTCCGGGTACTCATTGACGGCCGAGTCCATGTCGAGGAACACGACGCCCTGGGCGGACAGATCCTCGCGCAGGGAGTGATAGATCACCTCGGACTCGTACTGGGCGCCAACACCGGCCAGGAACTTCCGCTCCGCCTCGGGGATGCCCAGCTTCTCGAAGGTGTCCTTGATGTAGGCCGGGACCTCGTCCCAGGTCTTGCCCTGCTTCTCGGCCGGGCGGATGTAGTAGAAGATGTTGTCGAAGTCGATCCCGTCGAGCTCCCCGCCCCAATCCGGCATCGGCCGCTTGAGGTAGTGCTCGTAGGCCTTGAGCCGGAACTGGAGCATCCAGTCGGGCTCGTTCTTCATCTTCGAGATGCCCTCGACGACCTCGCGGGTCAGGCCCCGCTCGCTCTTGTAGACGTAATCCTCGACATCGCTGAAGCCGTACTGGTACTCACCGATCTCGACCTGCGGCTTTGGGGTGGCGACCATCGGTTACTCCTCGCTGGATCGGGCCGATCGGCCCGGGGAAAGGGGTGTCTCGGCGCGGCGTGGTTCGCGCTAGTCGGCGGCGACCTCGGCCCGGAGCTGCTCGTAGCCCTTGGCCTCCAGCTCCATCGCCAGCTCGGGGCCGCCGCTCTGGACGATCCGGCCGCTCATCATGATGTGGACGTGGTGCGGCTTGATGTGGTTGAGCAGCCGCTGGTAGTGGGTGATCAGCAGGATGCCCATGTCGGGACCGGCCAGGGCGTTGACCCCATCGGAGACGACGCGGAGGGCGTCGATGTCGAGGCCGGAGTCGGTCTCGTCCAGGATCGCCATGGTCGGCTCCAGCAGCGCCATCTGGAGGATCTCGGCCCGCTTCTTCTCGCCGCCGGAGAACCCCTCGTTGAGGTAGCGGGTGGCGAAGGCGTCGTCCATCTTGAGGAGCGCCATCTTCTCCCGCATCAGGCGGCGGAACTCGCGGGGGGCCAGTTTCTGGGCCCCGCCGTCGTTGGCCGCGGCCGAGCGGGCGGATCGGACGTTGGTGACCGCCATCCGGAGGAAGTTGGCCATCGAGACGCCGGGGATCACGGTCGGGTACTGGAAGGCCAGGAAGATGCCGTCGCGGGCCCGCTCGTCGGGCTCCTTCTCCAGGATGTCCTCGCCGTTGAAGAGGATCGAACCCTCGGTCACTTCATAGGAAGGGTGCCCGGCCAGGACGTAGGCCAGGGTGCTCTTACCGGAGCCGTTCGGGCCCATCAGGGCATGGACCTCGCCCTTGTTGATGGTCAGGTTGACCCCGCGCAGGATCTCCTTGTCGTCGATCGACGCGTGCAGGTTCTCGATCACGAACATCGGTGT
>JBBJOE010000161.1:0-6179 GCA_037721765.1 Thermomicrobiales bacterium | reverse complement strand
ACTCCAATGTGATGCAGGTCCCCAAGTTGCAGAAGATCGTCATCAACATCGGCCTTGGCGAGGCCGTGGCCAACCCCCGCGCGCTCGACGCGGCGATCGACGACCTGACTCGGATCGCCGGCCAGAAGCCGGTCACGACCCGGGCCAAGCGCTCGATCGCGGCTTTCAAGCTGCGCGAGGGGATGCCAATCGGGGCGATGGTCACCCTGCGAAATGTCAAGATGTACGAGTTCATCGACCGCCTCGTGGCGATCGCCCTGCCGCGCATCCGTGACTTCCGGGGCATCTCCCCCAATAGCTTCGACGGTCGCGGCAACTACACCCTTGGACTGCGTGAGCAGCTCGCGTTCCCCGAGATCGACTACGACCGGATCGACAAGACCCGCGGCCTGGAGATGAGCTTCGTCACCTCCGCCAAGACCGATGAGGAGGGACGACGCCTCCTCACCCTAATGGGCATGCCGTTTGCCCGCACCGAACAACCGTAGCGTACCCACACACCCGGGCCCCGCGCCCGGTCGAGGAGGAGAATCGATGGCGAAGACATCGTCGATCGTGGCGTCGCAGAAGACCCCGAAGTTCGCGGTCCGCAGGGTCAACCGCTGCCGCCTCTGCGGCCGCAGCAGGGCCTACATGCGAAAGTTCGGCACCTGCAGGATCTGCTTCCGCGAGCTGGCCTCGGTCGGCCGGTTGCCGGGCGTGACGAAGTCGAGTTGGTAGGCGGCATGCCCGGCAGGCGACCGGAGTTGGACGGAGAGGCGACCCCATGAGTGTGAACGACCCGATCAGCGACATGCTGACGCGCATCCGGAACGCCGGCATGGCGCGGAACCCGGAGACGACGATGCCCTCGACCAAGGTGCTCGTCGCGATCGCCGGCATTTTGAAGGAAGAAGGCTACATCGCCGAGTTCGAGGTGATCGAGAAGCGGCCCCAGAACCAGCTCAAGTTGACGCTGCGCTACGGGACCGACAAGCGCCACTCGATCCGCGAGATCAAGCGGATCAGCAAGCCCGGCCTGCGTATCTACGCCGGACGCGACAAGCTGCCGCGCGTCCGCAGCGGCTTGGGTATCGCCGTCGTCAGCACCCCCCAGGGTGTGATGACCGGCTATGAGGCCCGGCGCCGCGGCATCGGCGGCGAAGTGCTCTGCACCGTCTGGTAGCGGGGGAGGAGGGAATACGATGTCACGAATCGGTCTACGGCCCATCCCCATCCCGGCGGCAGTCGATCTTCAGATCGCCGCCGACAACCGGGTCACGGTCAAGGGTCCCAAGGGGCAGCTCGATGCCCGCTTCGACCAGGACATGCTGCTCACCCGGGAGAACGGCACCCTGTCGGTCACCCGGCCCGACAACGAGCGAGCCCACCGCTCGCTGCACGGCCTCACCCGGACCCTGATCAGCAACATGGTCGTCGGGGTGACGGACGGCTACAAGAAGGACCTCGAGATCCAGGGCGTCGGCTATCGGGCCGCGATGGACGGCAAGGTCCTGGTCCTCAGCCTCGGCTACTCCCACCCGGTCCGGATGGAGCCCCCCGAGGGGATCTCCTACGCGCTCGACGGGATCACCAGGGTCACCGTCAGCGGGATCGACAAGCAGGCCGTCGGCGAGGAGGCGGCTCGCATCCGCCGCGTCCGGCCGCCCGAGCCGTACAAGGGCAAGGGCGTCCGCTACAGCGGCGAGCAGGTCCGGCGTAAGGCCGGCAAGGCCGGCAAGGCCAAGTAACGAGTCGGAGCCATCAATTCGAAGTCCCATTGCCGCGTCGCCGGGCCCCGGTCCGGCGAACGGGCGGCGGGCGCGAACGTGAGTCACCCGTGGGTGATCAGAAAGACGAGAGACGATGCCTCGAACGAAGTGGCGCCGCGCGCTGACACCGCGCAAACGACGACACGTGCGGGTGCGCGCCAAGGTCCACGGGACCGCCCGCCGGCCGCGCCTGAACGTCTTCCGCTCCTCGGCCCACATCTACGCCCAGGTGATCGACGACGTGACCGGCACCACCATGGTTTCCGCCTGTGATCTTGAGCAGGAAGTGCTCGACCGGGCCGGCGAGGGCGCCAAGAAGATGGAGAAGGCCAAGGCCGTCGGCACGGTCGTGGCCGAGCGGGCCAGGGCCCAGGGCTACGACCTGGTCGTCTTCGACCGGGGCGGCTTCCTGTACCATGGCCGGGTCCGCGCCGTCGCCGACGCCGCCCGCGAGGCCGGCCTCACCTTCTAGCCACGACCCGAACCCGACCTCGTTGACCAGGCGAGGCGCGGTGCCCGGCCGCGGTCGACACGACAACCACGACCCGCGTCACCGGGCGGCCACCGGGGCCAGCCGGACAGCGAGATACCAGGAGGCAGGATGGATCGGAACAGGGACGGCGGTTCCCGTCGTCGCGGCGGAGAAGACAGCGAATTCGAGGAGCGCGTGGTCCAGATCAACCGCGTCTCCAAGGTCATCAAAGGCGGCCGGCGCTTCAGCTTCGGCAGCCTGATCGTGATCGGTGACGGCAAGGGCCGCGTCGGGGCCGGCATCGGCAAGGCCAACGAGGTCCCCGACTCGATCCGTAAGGGCGTCGAGGCAGCTCGCAAGCAGATGATCACCGTGCCGCTGGAAGGCACCACGATCCCGCACCAGGTCCTGACCTCCTTCGGCGCCTCGACCGTGCTGCTGAAGCCGGCCGCTCCCGGCACCGGTGTGATCGCCGGCGGTGGTGCCCGTGCCGTCCTCGAGGCGGCCGGGGTCCGCGACGTGCTGACCAAGTCCCTCGGCAGCAACAACCCGGTCAACGTGGTCCAGGCGACCTTGAAGGCGCTCCGGGAACTGGAGTCCGCCGAGGACGTCCAGAAGCGTCGCCACCGGACCCGGATGATCCGCAAGCCGTACCCGACTCCCGAGGAGCGGACCGGCGTGCCAACCATGACCACGTCCCAGCCGCCCCGCCGTAACGAACGCGGCGGTCCCGGGGGCGCGACCGGTGGTCGCGGTGGACGCCCGGGTGACAGTCGCGGCGGACCCGGTGGTCGCGGCGGTCCTGGCGGACCCGGCGGCTCCGGTGGCCGCGGGCCCGGTGGGGGTCGCGGACCGGCCGGCCCGCGCCCGGCCGAGGCTCGTGCCCCGCGGCCGGCCGAGCCGGTGAAGGAGACCACGACCAATGAGTAGTTCCGGAGCGTTCCGGGCCGCGAGACAGGCGGCCTCCGAGTCCGCCTCGATCGAGGCGATGCTGAGCATTACCCTGGTCCGCAGCACCATCGGTCGCCCGGGTGACCAGGGCCGCACCGTCGAGGCCCTCGGCCTCCGCCGGATGCACCAGACCGTGGTCCGCCCCGACCACCCCTCCATCCGCGGCATGGTGGCCAAGGTGAGTCACCTCGTCCGCGTCGAAGAGATTGCCAATTCGGGCACGTCACCCTCGTGACGTCCCGGTCAACGGGAGAGTAGAGGACGAACATGCCCCTGACACTCGACGACCTGCGGCCGAATGACGGCTCGCACAAGGAAAGCCGCCGGCTCGGTCGCGGTCACGGTAGCGGCCGCGGCAAGACGGCCGGCCGCGGCACCAAGGGTCAGAAGGCCCGCAGCCGCGTCCGCAGAGGCTTCGAGGGCGGGCAGCTCCCGATCCAGAAGCGGATGCCGTACAAGCGGGGCTTCATCAACCGGTACAAGACCCGCTGGGAGGTCGTCAACGTCGGCGCCCTGGCGATGCTGGAGACCGGCGACGCCATCACCCCCGAGTCCCTGCTCGAGGCGGGTCTGGTCCGCGGCGCCGAGTTCCCGGTCAAGGTCCTCGCGGACGGTGCCCTCGATCGCCCGCTCACCATCCACGCCCACGCCTTCTCCGATGCCGCCAAGGCGCAGATCGAGGCCGCCGGCGGCAGTGCCGAGCTCATCGAGCGGACCGACCGCTGGGTCAGCGCCAGCCCGCGCACCCGGCGCCTGCCCTTGAACAAGGATCTGAAGGAGCAGCGGGTCGGCAAGGTCGGCGGCCTCGACCGGGCCCCGGTCGTCGCCGGACAGCGCTCACAGGAGTAACCCATGCTGCAGGCGGTCATCAACGCGTTCAAGATCCCCGATCTGCGGCGGAAGATCCTCTTCACGCTGGCGATGCTGGTCGTGTTCCGGTTCATCGCCAGCGTCCCGATCCCCAACGTCGACCGGGCCGGTCTCCGCGACTACATCAACAACAGTGAACTGCTGGGGATGTTCAACCTCTTCTCCGGCGGCGGTCTCTACAACTTCTCGATCGCGGCCCTGGGCGTCTACCCATACATCACCGCCTCGATCATCATGCAGTTGATGACGCCGATCATCCCCCGCCTCAATGAGCTATCGAACGAGGGCCAGGGGGGCCGGAACAAGATCAACCAGTACACCCACTGGCTGACGGTGCCCCTCGCCCTGCTCCAGGGTTATGGTCAGGCTCTCCTGTTCTCGGGCGCCACGACCTCGGGCGGGACGAACCTGATCACCGGATTCGGCCTATTCGACCGCGACACGGCCCTGCCGACGATCGCCATCTTGCTCTCGATGACGGCCGGGACGATGCTGCTGGTCTGGATCGGTGAGCTGATCACCGAGATGGGCGTCGGCAACGGTATCTCCATCATCATCTTCGGCGGCATCGTCGCCTCGATGCCCAGTTCGCTCGGCCAGCTCTTCTCGGGCAACGGCCTCTCCGGCAACCTGATCGGCATCGTCTTCTTCCTGGCGATCGGCCTGCTGACCATCGTCGGTGTGGTCCTCGTCAACGAGGGGCAGCGACGCATCCCCGTCCACCACGCCAAGCGCGTCCGGGCCGGCCGCGTGTACGGCGGCACGACGACCCATATCCCCCTCAAGGTCAACTCGGCCGGGATGATCCCGCTGATCTTCGCGGTCAGCATCATGGTCTTCCCGGGGATGGTGGCCAGCTTCCTCCAGTCCTCTAGCCAGCAACGGGTGCAGGACGCCGCCGGGTGGATGACCCGATTCTTCTCCCCCAACACCTTCCAGTACAACTTCATCTACTTCTTCATGGTGGTGGGGTTCACGTTCTTCTACACCATGGTTATCTTCCAGCAGCAGCGGATCCCGGAGAATCTCCAGCGCCAGGGAGCGTTCGTCCCCGGCGTCCGGCCGGGCCGCAACACCGCCCAGTACCTCCAGAAGGTCCTCACCCGGATCACGCTGGTGGGGGCACTGTTCCTCGGGCTGGTGGCGGTGATGCCCTACATCGCCCAGGAGATCACCGGGGTCCGGGCCCTGCTCCTGAGTTCGACCTCACTCCTGATCGTGGTCGGCGTGGCGATCGACACGATGCGCCAACTGGAAGCGCAACTGATGATGCGTAACTACGAGGGCTTCATCAACTAGCCCCGTCCCGACCCGCCGCCTGTGGCCCCCCGGCCCCGCCCCACGGCGGGGCCGGGGGGTGCCATGGCCCCGATCCCGTATCACCATCGCTCGATCACCCTCGCCACCCGACCGAATGGAACCCGTCCCATGCACGTCATCCTGATCGGACCACAGGGGTCCGGCAAGGGGACCCAGGCCACCATCCTGGCCCCTCGCGCCCACCTCATCCACCTCTCCACCGGCGACATCTTCCGGCAGGCCATCGGCGCCATGACCCCGGTCGGCGTCGAGGTCAAGGGCGTCCTCGATCGCGGCGATCTCGTCCCCGACCCGCTCACCGTCCGCCTCGTCGCCGAGCGTCTGGGACAGATCCCGTCCGAGACCAGCGGTGGCGAGGCGGCCCTTGGCGCCCTCTTCGATGGCTTCCCGCGCACCGTGGTCCAAGCCGAAGGCCTAGCGACGATGCTGGTCGGGCGCGGCGAACGCCTCCGGGCCGTCGTCGAGCTGGTCGTCCCATTGGAGCGGCTGGTGACGCGCCTGGCGGGGCGTAGGGTGTGCCCAACGTGCGCGACGGCTTACCACATCGAGTTCAACCCCCCGGCCGTCGATGGCGTCTGTGATGTCTGTGGCGGTGTTCCTGTCCAGCGGGACGACGACCGGCCCGAGCCGATCCGCCGCCGCCTGACGCTCTTCTTCGAGCAGACCGCCCCCGTCCTGACGTATTACCGCGAGCACGGCATGCTGGACCAGGTCGATGGCGACCGGCCGATCGAGGAAGTCACCGCCGCCATCGAGGCGGTGATGGCCCACCGCGACGGACGCCCGGCCAGTCCCCCGCCCACGACGACGTGATC
>JBBJOE010000160.1:0-6223 GCA_037721765.1 Thermomicrobiales bacterium | reverse complement strand
CCAGCGTCGCGGGGAGCCCGAACGGCACCATGCAGGCCAACCCGACCAGGGTCGACCAGGCGATCACCGCCGCCGCGGGCGAACGGGTCGTGATCTGCCGGTTGGCCAGGCTGTAGACGCTGAAGGTCAAGGCGGCGCCAAGTGCCAGCAGGTCGCCCCACACCGGGGTCGCGCCAGACAGCTTGTCCCCGACGAACAGGCTGACCCCGGCCACGGCGACCACGATCCCGAGCCATTGCCGGGGCCGGATCGCCTCCAGGCCGAGGGCGACGGCGATCAGGGCGGTGAATACCGGCCCGAGCGAGACGAGCAGCGCGGCCGAGAAGGCGGAGGTCGTCTCCAGGCCCACGGTATAGAGGGTGTTGTAGATGGCGAAGCCGGAAACTCCCGCCAGGACCAGCGCGGGCCAATCCCGGCGGGGGATGGCCACGGGGATACCCGCCAGGTGGAGGGCCGGGAACAGGACGGCCACGCCCAGCGCGAAGCGGACGACCACATAGGCGACGGGATCGATGTCCGCCACCGCGTCCTTGACGACCAAGTTGTTCCCGGCCCAGATGACCGCCGTCAGCAGCATCGCGCCATCGGCGATGTCGAGGGCCGGGCGCCGGCTCATGCCCCGTTCGCCCGCTCCCGCAGGCTCGGCAGGTGTTCGTCGTAGTGCTCGTAGGTATCGCCCGCGAACCAGCCGATGATTGCCTCGTCCCCGACCGGGCCGTCGCCCACCCGCGCGTCGTGGAAGGGCCGTCCCAGGTCCTCGTCGGAGAGGGTCGCCAGGGCGGCGAGCAGCCGGGCGTGCGATTCCCGGGCCATCGACACCACCTCGGCGGCCGGGCGGTGCCGGTGCATGTCGAAGAGTTGACGATTGATGGCGTCGGTGTCCATCGCGGCGGCGTCGCCGGTGATCCCCATCGCGGCGAAGCGGGGCTCGCCAAGCATCATCGCCGTGGCCGACTGCTCCCAGGACGTGACGTGGGCCAGGGTGTCCTTGGCCGACCAGCCGTCCGCGCCGGGGGTGAGGAACTGCTCGGGCGACAGCCGGGCCACGGCCGCATCGAAGGCCATCCGGCTCTGCCGGATGCGCTCGCCCAGGTCAGCCACGGTCATCGGCATCGTCGCCCGCTCGGTCTGGCTCATGTTCTCGCTCTCCTCGTCGCGTGGGTCCCCTCACCGCCATGGTGGGAGGTTGCCCGGCGAACCGCCGGGGAACCACGCCGCATGGACTCCCGGTCAAGGTGCCCGCCTACCCCGGCGAGCCCCAGCCCCGGCATCCACGCGAAATCGAGCAGGACCGGTGCCATGGACCGGTGATGGCCGGGCCACATTTGGCATGGCCAATGTGGAGGGGAGTCGCTCGCCGCGCCCGGTTGGCAACCACGGCGTCCATACCGGAACGAACATTCCTGCGAGACCGCGCGGCGAGCGTCGCCCCCCGAACATCCGCGGAATCCCCGTGTGCCATGTCAGCGAGACGAGACCACCTTCACCCCACCGTCGCCCGCGCCCGGCGGATCTGGTCGGGGTGGGCGTGGGCGTGGGCGCCGTAGATGGCGAGCCAGTCCCCGACGCCGTAGGGGCCGCTGTCGGAGTGGGTGCCGGTCCGGGACCAGTCGGCCTCGGACATGTGGGGGAAAAGCTCGGCGGTGGCGGCCCGGGCGGCCCCGAATGCGGCCAGGGAGGCGGTGATCGAGCGATCGTAGTGGAGGCGGGCGGCGTACTCGTCCTGGTCGTAGCCGGTGATGACCGGGGCATCCTCGGCCAGCAGGCGGCGCAGGCGCAGGGCCGAGGTCATCTCGCTGTCGGCCAGGTGGTGAACCACCTCCCGGGGGGACCACTCGCCCGGCGCCTCGCGGGCGTCGAGGCCAGCCTCGTCAATGCCCTCCAGGGCCACGACGACGACCCGGTGGCCGTCCCGGTACATCGCGATCAGCCGGTCGCGTTCCACGATGTCCATGTGGCGGCCCTCCTCGATCCCGATCCCCGTTCATGTTGCCGGTGCCCTGCCGTGCTCCCGGCACTCGTCCGGCCTTTGGGTAGGAATGGTCGTATGTTCTCACGCCGACGAGGGTATCGAACCACCCCATGTCACCTTGCCAGCAGACGCCGGTCCCCGCCGATCGATACTCACCGGCAAGGCTCGCCCCGCGTGCGCGACGGCCAACGCGCGGAGAGAGTCCACCTCTTGAGGCATCGTCTACGGGATCAACGTCACCTCGCTGGCACCGATAGGTCTTCGTGGTAGCTCGCCTCATCCAGCCGGGCGCGTTCGATCTGGATCGTGGTGTGGTGGATGTCGAAGCCGGCGGCGAACTGTCGATTGATGCGCTCGAGGACGGTGTCGCCATCGGCGTCGGGACGCACCTGAACATGGGCCGACAGTGCCGGGATGCCCGACGTGATGCTCCAAATGTGGAGGTCATGGACGGATGCGACGTCACGATCCCGGTGGAGCATCGCCTCCACGGCGGCAACGTCGAGCCCGGCCGGGGTTCCCTCCATCAGGATGTTGATCGCACCGCTCATCAGCCGGTAGGTGCGCGGGACGATGAACAGGCCGATACCGACCGAGAAGAGCGGATCGGCGTACCACCAACCCGTGGTCAGCATGATGACCCCGGCGATGATCACACCCAGGGAACCAAGCAGGTCGGCGACGACCTCGAGAAAGGCCCCCTGGACGTTGAGGCTCTGGCCGGCACCCCTCCGCAGCAGGAAAACACCGATGAGGTTGATCACGAGACCGATGGCGGCGACCACGATCATCCCGCCACTGGCGACCTCGGGTGGTTCCCGAAACCGTCCCCAGGCCTCATAGATGATGTACCCACCGATGGCCAAGAGGACGGCCCCGTTCAGGAGGGCGGCGAGGATCTCGGTCCGGTAGTACCCATAGCTCATGCCGGCGGTTGCCGGCCGCGCCGAGAACCAGATGGCGAAGAGGGCGAGCCCGAGCCCGGCGACATCAGTGAGCATATGGGCGGCGTCGGCCAGCAGCGCCAAGCTATCGGTCACGAAGGCACCGATGAACTCGGCGACCATGTAGAGCGCGGTCAGAACGAAGACGACCTTGAGCCTGCCCCGTTGCCGCATCCCGGCGCTGGCGTGGTCGTGGCCCATCAGTCGGCTCCGGCCAACTGGTGAATAGCGGTGTCCAGGGAGCTGCCCGGCTCCGACCGGGCCGGCGACGCCGGGGCCGGACCCGCCCGCAGCAAACGGAGTGAGTTGAACGTCACCAGCAACGCCATGCCCGTATCGGCCAGCACCGCCAGCCAGAGGTTGGTGACGCCGAGGAAGATCAGCGCCAGGAAGACGGCCTTGACCAGCAGCGAGGCGGCGATGTTCTGCCGGATGATCGCCATCGTCTTGCGGGCGAGCCGGACCGCGACGGGGACCTGCGCCAGGTCGTCGCCGATCAGGGCCACGTCGGCCGCCTCGATCGCGGCATCGGTCCCGCCTACCCCCATCGCGATGCCGACGTTCGCGGTCGCCAACGCCGGCGCGTCATTGACTCCATCCCCGACCATGGCGACGGCCATCTCACCCTGGAGGGCTTGGACCGCGGTCACCTTGTCCTCGGGGAGCAGGTCCGCCCGCACGTCGGTCACCCCGGCCAATCCGCCGATGCGCGCGGCGGTATGACGGTTATCCCCAGTCAACATCACCACCCGCAGTCCCAGCTTGGTGAGCGACCGGACGACGTTCGGACTCTGCTCCCGCAGCGGATCGGCGACGCTGATGATGCCCTCGATGCCCAACGACGTGCCGACCAGAATGGCGGTCTTGCCATCCCGCTCGTCGGCGAGCAAGAGCTGTCCGATGTCAGACGGGACGGTGTCGAAGAGACGCCGGCTACCCACCAGGACCACCTCCCCATCGACCGTCGCCCGGGCACCGCGCCCCGGCATCGACCGCGCCTCGGTGGCGTTCGGCAGGGCCAGGTCACCGGCCCGGGCGGCCTCGACGATCGCACGGGCGAGCGGATGACTCGCCAGGCGCTCCACCGCCGCGGCACGGGCGAGTACCTCTTCCGCGGTGCGCCGGCCGGTCGGCAGGACATTCGTGACCGCCGGCTTGCCGGCGGTGAGCGTGCCGGTCTTGTCGAAGGCGACGGCGCGGACGGCGGCGAGGGCTTCGATGGCCGCTCCCCCCTTGAAGAGCACGCCCCGGCGCGAGGCCGAGCCGATCGCGGCAACGAGCGCGACCGGGGTGGAGATGACGAGGGCACAGGGGCACGCGACGACGAGCAACACCAGCGCCTTGAACACCCAATCCCGGAAATCGCCGACCACCAGGGGAACCGCGGTCGCGATCAGGATGGCCGCGACGATGACGATGGGGGTATAGACGGCGGCGAAGCGGTCGACGAAGGCCTGCGCCGGCGCGCGGGACGCCTGGGCCTCCTCGACGAGGTGGATGATCCGGGCGAGTGTCGTGTCATTGGCCAGTTTGGTCGTGCGCACGTCGAGTGCGCCGTCCCCATTGATGCTGCCGGCGAAAACCGGGCCGTCGGGACCCACATCGACCGGGATCGACTCACCGGTGATCGTTGCCTGGTCCACGGACGACCGCCCGGCTTCGACCACCCCGTCGACCGGGACCCGTTCCCCGGGCCGGACCAGGACGAGTTCACCCACCGCGACCTGGGCGACCGGGACCCGTTGCTCGTTCCCCTCCCGCGTGACCGTCGCCTCGGCCGGGGTGAGCGTGACGAGCGCCTGGATCGCCCGGCGGGTCCGCTCGAGGGTCAAGTTCTGCAGGGTTAGCCCGATGGCGAAGAGGATCAGGACCGACGAACCCTCGTCCCAGCGCCCGATCGCCACCGCCCCGACGGCGGCGATGGTCATCAGCAGGTTCATGTCGGCCCGGCGCACCTTGACGGAGTACCACCCGGCGCGGGCGACGGGATACCCGGCCAGGACCATGGCCGCCAAGAAGGGGATGGCACTGGCGGCGAGTGGGGCACCAGCCCGCTCCAGCCCGAAGCCCACGAGCCAGAGCACGGCGGCAAAGGACGTCTCGATCACCCGCCGGGATCGCCACCATCGCCGTGGCACGCTGTCCGTCGCCGCGGCGGATGGATCGCGTGTCGTCGCGCGGTACCCCGCCTTCTCGACGGCGACGATGACCGCCTCGTGAGTCAGCCGGTCGTCCGCCGGTGCGACCGTCAGCGTGCCGGTGGCGAAACTGATGGTGGCCGACGAGAGGCCCGGGATCTGGCGGACACCGGCCTCGATCGACTTGGCACAGTCGCCGCAGTCCATCCCGCCCACGTCGAAGAGCCAGCCGGCGGAGGCGGGTGGTGATTCATCCCGGACGTCATAGCCGAGGGATTTCACCCGGTCCACGAGCGCCGGCCGGTCCGTGGTGGCGTCGTCATAGGCCACGTCGGCGGTCCCGCGCGCGAAGTTGACCGTCGCGGTCTCAACGCCAGGCAGGGAGGCGAGCGACGCCTCGATCGTCTTGGCGCAATCCCCACAGTCCATCCCGGTCACGTCGAGGCGGCACCGCGCACTGGCGGAAGAGACCGGATCGAGCGTCGTGCCGGGCGGGGTCGTCGTCGCGGTCATGCGTCCTCCGTGGTGCGGTGCCCGACATGGTCGAGGGCCTGGGAATACAGTGCGGTGACGTGCGCGTCATCGAGCGCGTAGTAGACGAGCCGGCCCTCCCGGCGACCGCGGACGAGCCCCAGAGCGCGCAACCCGCGCAACTGGTGGGAGACGGCGGATTCACTCGTCGCGATCGAGGCCGCCAGATCGCAGACGCACATCTCGTTCTGGGCGAGGGCGGCGATGATCTTCAGGCGAGTCGGGTCACCCAATGCCGCGAAGACCTCGGCGAGCCCGGCGAGGGTGCGTCCCTCCGGCAACGCCGCCCGGGCCGCACGGACCGCGTCGACGTGCACGACTCGATCGTCACAGACGAGATCGGCCATGGCGGCGAGCTGATCGGACTTACGAGGTCTGGCCACTGAGTCCTCCCTCGACCTGAGACGTGGTCTCAATACGTGAATAGTAATTCATATATGACATGATACCACGAGCGAGCCGGGCCGCGCTACGCTGATGTGTCATCGGGAGTGGTTCCCGGAAACCGGGGAGTGACCGGCGGGCTGTTCGTTCTGTCCCGCGATCCAGCCACCTCGATACCGACGATCGGACCCGCTGCGATCCCCGTGCCCTGGTCGGATCCCGGCGTGGCGCGGCCGTGTCGTCGGCCCATCGCG
>JBBJOE010000014.1:0-21538 GCA_037721765.1 Thermomicrobiales bacterium | reverse complement strand
CGGCGGGTCGCGTCCTGGGGCGTTGATCGCGATCGAGATACATGCGCTGGGGCGTGGACCATGACGGTCCTCGCCCCTTCGCATGTCTCGCTGCATCGTGGCGACCACGTCTTGGCCGTCTCCTCGGTGTCCGCGCTCTCAGGGATTCCCGGCTTGGTTGGTCGCTTCTTCGACCGCCCAGGTCGCGAAGTCACCGTAGGCCCGTTCACCCTGGCTGGTGAACCCGAACGCGATGCCGGCGACGCAGAGGACGAGCAAGACGGCGATGAGGAATAGCGGGACCGTTACCCACCGCGACCGGCGCCGACGTGGCTCTTCGACCGGGAACTGTCCAGGGACCATCACCGGCGCTCCGGGCGGCGTGCCCCATGTCTCGGACCTGGCCCGCGTATCCTCGGTAGGCGAGGTAGCGAAGGGTCGATAGGGGTCGCTCCCCTGGACCGCCGGGGCGGGGCTATCGCCTCCAGACGCCCGCAAATTCGTCCCGCAGTTATAGCAATAGTTGCTGCCGGCCGCGTTCTCGCTCCCACATCGGGGGCACGTCACCATCTCGATTCTCCTCACACCGGCACGGTCACACATCACGCCGCCACGCGAAACGCGTCTCGGCTTCGAACGTCCTCCGGCAGATACCCGGAAAGTTCAGTATACTGGGCCGAGACACCAGAATGGCGTGTCGTGTTGGCGATGCCCGCGCACCACGCGGCGGGGTCCTGAACGAGGGGATTGAAGCGTATGCACTCCAATCGTTACGTAGACAGCCTGCTCGAGGCAATGCGGGAAGAGCGTCAGCGGGCCCAGACCCGCCGTGGACTGATCACCATGTCGGCTAAGGCCATCGGGGCCGGCGCCCTGGTCGCGGCCGTGCCGATGTTTCGGGTCCGGGGCGTGTCGGCGCAAGACTTCGCCGATGACGTCGAGATCTTGAACTACGCGCTGACGTTGGAACACCTCGAGTATGCCTTCTACCGCGACGGTCTCCAGGTCTACAACCTGCGGGCCTTCGACGAGGCGAATCGCCCGTCGTCCGTCTATCCGCGGTTCCAGGAGATCCGGACCCACGAGCGGGCCCACGTCAACGCTCTCATCGGCCTGATCACCGGCTTGGATGGCGAGCCGGTCGAAGAGGCCGAGTACGACTTCGGCTACGAAGACTTCGACGGGTTCTTGGCGACCGCCCAGGCGCTGGAGAACACCGGGGTCGCGGCCTACGCGGGTGCGGCTCCCCAGATCAGCGACCCGGCGATCCTCGCTGCCGCCCTGGGCATCCATAGCGTCGAGGCCCGCCACGCCGCCTACCTGAACGAGCGCGTCGGCGCCTCCCCGTTCCCGGACGCGGTCGACCTGGCCCTGACCCCGGACGAGGTCCTGGCCATCGCTGGCCCGTTCATCGTCTCCGGCGGCGCCGAGGGTACCCCCGAGGCCGAGGGCACGCCTGACGCCGAGAGCACACCGGAAGGCTAATCTCGTTCCTCCGAACTCTGCGGCGCACCGACCGCAGGCCGACGAAGGCCTACCCCACTCCGGGGTAGGCCTTCGTCGTGATCACCATATCGTTGAGTGGACGACGTCGATGCGTCCCGCGAGCCGGTCGGGATCGGCGGGGACGGCGCCATGGCGCTCCCGTGTGGAGACCGGGACATCGTCCCGATCTCCGCACCGGTGGTGGACCGCTACTCCGGATCACCGTCCCCGAACGACGGGCGGCGGCGGCTGTCGGCCGGCCGGTTCTCCGACCCACCGCGCTCGACCGGGCGTCCCTCGAAGCCACGCTGCTCGACCGGGCGCTGCTGATCGCCTTGGCGCGGCTCGTCCGGGGCGCTCCCGATCATCGGCCGATCGCCCCCGTAAGAACCACTTTCCCGCATCGGCGGCCGCGCGTCGCGTCGGGGTCCGTCGCCCCGGCCGAAGTCACCCCGGGGCGGCCCACCCGGGCCGTCACGGCGTGGGCCACGATCCGCCTTCGGCTCCGGCAGGATGCCGGAGATCGCGGCCCGGCGAGAGAGGCTGACCTTCCCGTTCGGCGCCACGTCGATCACCATCACGGTGATCTCGTCGCCCATCTTGAGGACATCCTCGACCCGGTCAACCCGGATCGCCGGATCCTCGGAGATCTCGGAGATATGGACCAGGCCGTCCTTGCCTGGGACCAGCTCGACGAAGGCACCGAACGGCATGATGCTGACGACCTTGCCGGTATAGACCTCGCCGCGCTCGATCTTGATCTCGCGGGTCATCCCAGTGATCCGGGCGATGGCCGCCTCGACCCCGGCGGCGTCGGACGACGAGACGGCCACGGTGCCATCGTCGCTGATGTCGATCTTGGTCCCGGTCTCCTCCTGCAGGGCCCGGATGTTCTTACCGCCCGGGCCGATGATCGAACCGATCTTCTCCGGGTTGACCTTGACCAGCTTCACCATCGGCGCGTAGGGCGACATCGTCTCGCGCGGCGTGGCGATCGTCTCCAGCATCTTGGCGAGGATGTGCTGTCGCCCGACGTGGGCCTGCTCCAGGGCCTGCCGCATCACGTCGGCCGTGATGCCCTCGACCTTGATGTCCATCTGGATCGCGGTGATCCCCTCGGATGTCCCCGCGACCTTGAAGTCCATGTCCCCCAGGGCGTCCTCGACGCCTTGGATGTCAGTGAGGACGGTGAATCGCCCCGTCGCCGGGTCGGTGACCAGACCCATCGCCACGCCCGCCACGGGCCGCGTGATCGGGACGCCGGCGTCCATCAGGGCCATCGTGCTGCCACAGACGCTGGCCATCGAGGTGGAGCCGTTGGAGCTGACGACCTCCGAGACGAGACGCAAGGTGTACGGGAAGGCCTCGGCGGAGGGGATCACGGCCATCAGGGCCCGCTCGGCCAGCGCGCCGTGGCCGATGTCGCGGCGGCTGGCGCCGCGCAGGCGGCGGACTTCTCCGACGCTGAACGGCGGGAAATTGTAGTGGTGGATATAGCGCTTGCGGTCTTCCGGGCTGATCGAATCGAGCCGCTGCTCTTCGGCCGTGGACCCGAGCGTGACGACGGTCACGGCCTGGGTCTGGCCCCGGGTGAAGATCGCCGAACCATGCGCCCGGGGCAGGTACCCCACCATCGACCAGATCGACCTCACCTCGTCCGGCCCGCGCCCGTCCGGGCGCAGGCCCTCGGACAGGATGTCTTCCCGGACCTCCCGCTTCAGCAGGCTGTCGAAGACGTCGGCGACCTGCTTGGCGGTGTAGACGGTCTCTCCGCCTTCTTGGCCACCCAATCGGACGACGATATCCCGCTTCAGGGCCTTGGTCGCTTCCGAGCGGGCGGTCTTGTCGGCGTTGCGATTGGCGGCCCGCAGGTCTTCGCCCGCCATCTGTTCGACGCGCTCGACCAGGGAGGCGTCCGGGGTGAAGACCGTCACCGGCCACTTCTCGACGCCCCGGATTTTCTGCAGTTGGAGTTGCAGGTCGACGATTCGCTTGATCTCGACGTGAGCCCGGTCGAAGGCCTCCAGCAGATCGGCTTCCGGCACCTCGGACGCCTCGCCCTCGACCATCATGATCGCGGTCGCGGTCCCGGCCACGACGATGTCCAAGTCACCCTCTTCACGCTGGGCGAAGGTGGGATTGACGACGAATTCTCCCTCGACGCGGCCGATGCGGCAGGCGCCGACCGGGCCGTTGAAGGGGATCTGAGAAATGGTCAGCGCCGCCGAGGCGCCGATGATCGAGAGGATGTCCGGATCGTTCTCCTGGTCGGCCGACATCACCGTGTTGATGACTTGGACCTCGGCCCGGTAACCCTTCGGGAACAGGGGCCGCAGGGGCCGGTCGGTCAGGCGGGCGGCCAGGATCGCCGCCTCGGTCGGCCGCCCCTCCCGCTTGATGAACCCGCCGGGAATCTTGCCGGCAGCGTACATCTTCTCTTCGTAATCGACGGTCAGGGGGAAGAAGTCCATCCCCTCCTTCGGCTCCCGCTCGCCGACCACGCCGGAAAGCAACATGGAATCGCCGTAGCGGACCATCACCGACCCGTGGGCCAGTTCGGCCAGCAGGCCGACTTCCAGCGTCAATTGTCGACCCCCGACGTCGAGGCTCAGCGTGGTGACCTTGTCGCGGATTTCGGCAGGCATCGTCGTGACCATGTGGTGTCCTCATTCTCCGGATGGCCCCCGGCCATCGCGGTGTGACGTTCGTGTCTCCGTATGACCGAAACGACGGGCGACTCGGCACCGGTCGTGGTCGCCGAGACATCGACGAGGGAATGAGGAACTGGCGCGTGCCGGCGCCGCGTCGTCCCCGGCACGCGCCAATGCCTCATGTCACCCCGGTGGCATCGTCCCCGGTCCGCGCCGGGTCATCCCCCTTTCTGCCCACGTCCCCTCCGCGCCGTGAGCGGCGAGGATCGACCGTTCGACAAGAGTCAGGCATCTGTCGCCAATGCCAAAGGCCTGGGCGTTCTCGCCCAGGCCATGACCGTCGTGATAGGTGCGGTGCGATAGGGTAAGACCCAGCGCGTCGCGCCATAGTCGCGGGACCGGCCAAACGGGTCGCCGGACCTACCGTCGGAGGCCGAGACGCTGGATCGTCGCCCGGTAGCGCTCGATGTCCTTGCCGTTAAGATAGGCGAGGAGCCGTCGTCGCCGGCCGACCAGCTTCAGCAGGCCACGCCGGGAGTGGTGATCCTGGCGATGGGCGCGTAGGTGATCGGTGAGCCCGTTGATGCGCTCGGTCAGGAGCGCGATCTGGACCTCCGGCGAGCCGGTGTCCGACTCGTGGGTCCGGTAATCCGAGATGATGTCGTCCTTCTGGACCTTTTGCAACGCCATGCTGGCGAGGCCTCCTGATGTCATCGTCTCACGATAGGCGCAAGAAAAGGTATCCTGGATTCGTGCCCGGGCAGTATAGCACCGGTGGCGACCCCATGCATCCGTGGCCCGTCCGAGACCGTACCGTCCCTTTTCTCCCAGCGCTCACGAGAGGCGGCCCGTGTCTCGACCCATGCTCGGCATCATCGGCGGCACCGGCTTCTACGACATGC
This sequence comes from Thermomicrobiales bacterium, assembly GCA_037721765.1. Lineage (GTDB taxonomy): Bacteria > Chloroflexota > Chloroflexia > Thermomicrobiales > UBA6265 > JACCVE01. The sequence continues at coordinate 16,521 of JBBJOE010000014.1, read as the reverse complement.
CCGGCCTGACCGGCCAACGCACCGAGGCGGTCGCTACCCCGTTCGGTTCTCCCAGCGGCCCCGTCCTCACCGGAGACCTGGATGGTCACCCGGTCGCGTTCCTGCCCCGGCACGGCGCTGGTCACGCCGTCAATCCCACCGGTCTCCCCTATCGCGCCAATGTCTACGCGATGAAGGCCGCCGGGGTGACTCACCTGCTGAGCATCAGCGCAGTCGGCAGTCTGCGGGAGGAGATCGCCCCGCTCCACCTCGTCGTCCCGGACCAGGTGATCGACCGGACGACCTCCCGCGACCGGTCCTTCTTCGACGGCGGCCTCGTCGTCCACATCGGGGTGGCCGACCCCTATTGCCCGGCCCTCCGCCGGACCGTCGTCGCCGCCTCCCGTGGTCTGGCGACGACGACCCACGACGGCGGCACCTACGTCTGCATCGAGGGGCCCCGCTTCTCGACGAGGGCAGAGTCGGCCCTGCACCGGTCGTGGGGTGCTTCGGTGGTGGGGATGACCGCGATGCCGGAGGTGAGCCTGGCCCGGGAGGCCGAACTGTGCTACGTCACCGTGGCCCTGGTCACCGACTACGATGTCTGGCACGACTCCGAGGAACCGGTCACCGTCGAGGTGGTCGGCCGCACGCTTCGCCAGAATGTCGAATCCGGCCGGCAGTTGGTCCGGGCGCTGCTGGCCGCCGGTCTGCCCAATCGGGACTGCGATTGTGCCGATGCCCTGTCGGCCGGCTTCTCGACCGACCCCACCGCCGTCGGGGACGCCGTCCGGGAGCGGTACGCGCTGTTCCTCGGCGATCGCCTGCCCCGGCCCGCTCCGGTGACGCCGGGCGAGGCGAGCTGAGCGGTCGTGGCATCCCGGGTCCGCCGCGCGACGTTCCGGGCGACCGAACTTCAGCTGTTGATCGCCCCATCGCTCCTGATGATCGTCGGCCTGCTGACGATCTTCCTCGCCGGCCGTGGCGATGTCGATTGGGCGTGGTCCGACATCTGGGTCAGTTTGGCCTACGTGGGGGCGATGTTTGGCATCAGTCTCTCGTTCGGGCTGGTTGGTTTCCGGGGTGACCAGGTCATCCTGCCCGTCGCCCTGACCCTGGCCGGCTTCGGGCTGTTGATGATCCAGCGCCTCCAGGCGGACCTGACGGCCCTCGATGAGGGATACGCCGGTCTGGCCCAACGGCAGCTGCTCTACCTGGCGATCGGCCTCGGGTTGATGTGGGTCACGGTCGTCTTCTTCCGTCACCTGCACCTGCTACAGCGATTCAAGTACACCGCCCTGATGCTCAGCCTGGGAATGATGGTCGCCACGGTCCTCTTCGGCCGGGAGATCTACGGGGCCAAGCTCTATATCAGCATCGGACCCCTCCAGGCGCAGCCGTCCGAGATCGCCAAGGTCGGCCTGGTGCTATTCCTGGCCGCCTACCTCGAGGACAAGCGGGAGCTGATGGGTTCGAGCTATCGCGTCGGGCGGCTCGATCTCCCTCCCCTGCCCTATCTCTTCCCAATGGTGCTGATGTGGGCGGCCTGCCTGATGATCCTGGTCGTCCAGAACGACCTCGGCACCGCGCTGCTCTTCTTCGGCATCTTCGTCAGCATGCTCTACGTCGCCTCCGGCCGGATCGTCTATGTCAGCGTCGCGCTCATCTCGTTCATGGGGGCGTGCTGGCTGGCGTACCGTCTGTTCGGCCGGATCGGGATCCGGGTCCAGAATTGGCTCGACCCCTGGCAGGACCCGCTCGACACCGGCCTGCAGCAAGTCCAGTCCGACTACGCGATGGCGGCGGGTGGCGTCCTCGGAACCGGGTTGGGCCTCGGCCAGCCGTGGCGCATCCCGATCGTGGAGACAGACTACGTCTTCTCCCTGATCGGTGAGGAGTTGGGGATCATCGGCACGCTGGGCGTGCTGGCCCTCGTCTTCACACTCGTCCTGCGCGGGTACCTGATCGCCCTCACCCGGGCCGACGGATACGCGCGCTTCGTCGCCGTCGGACTCTCGACCATCCTCGGTTTCCAGACCCTAATCATCGTCGGCGGGGTGGTGCGGCTGTTGCCCCTGACCGGGATCACCCTCCCGTTCATCTCGTACGGCGGGAGCTCGCTGTTGACCAACTTCATCATCGTCGGTCTCTTACTCCACATCTCGGGCCTGCCGGCCCGGAAGCTGGACGGCGCGTCGTGACCACCATTCTTCCGCTGATTCGCCGGGTCGCTGCCCTGGCCGCCCTGGGCTTGGTCGGGCTCGGCTTCGTCGCCTCCAGCGCGATCACCGATGCTCGCTGGCTCTCTCTCCTCGGGGCGGCCTGGCTCCTCCTCCTGGTCGCCCTGTGGGTGCCGATCCCGGCCACCACGCCGTCGTTCAACCGGGGCGTGGTCCGGACCGGAATCATCCTTGGCTCGGTCTTCTTCCTGCTCGTGGTCCAGGTGATCCGGCTCCAGGTGATCCAGAGCGAACAGATCACCGCCCGGGTGGCGGTGGCCCCGAACGGGGACGTGGTGACCAACGGTCGCCTCCTGAACGAGGATGTCCGGGTGCGACGGGGCCGGATCACCGACCGGGACGGCGTCATCCTGGCCGATTCGGTCCAGCGCGGAGCGGCCTGGGGCCGGGTCTATCCCGAGCCGGAGAGTGGCTACGTCGTCGGGTACTACGCCCCGCTGACGATCGGGGTCGACGGTTTGGAGGCCAGCTACGACGATGTCCTTTCGGGGACGGCGGCCTCGACCGCTTGGGAGCGATGGCAGCGCGACGTGCTGCACCGCAACCAGCAGGGCGCCGATCTAACCCTGACCCTGGACGCCGACCTGCAGCGATTCGCCCACGAGCTCCTAGGCGATCGGCCAGGGGCCGCGATCCTGGTCGAGGTCGAGACCGGCCGCGTCCTGACCCTCGCCAGCACGCCTTACTACGACGCCAACCTGGTTTCGGCGGTGACCGCTCAGGAGGCGGCCGCCTCGACGGAGTATTACGCGACCTTGCTGGCGGACCCGGCGCTGCCGCTGATCCAGCGGGCGACCGAGGCGCTCTACACGCCCGGCTCGATCTTCAAGGTGATCACCGCGTCGGCCGCGATCGACCTCGGTTTCGCAACCCCGGATCGGGTCTATGAGGACGACGGGGAACTGGACGTGGAGGGCAGGATCATCGTCGAGAACAACCGGCCCGACGAGCGGACCGAATGGACGCTCTCCGATAGCCTAGCCTGGTCCCTGAACGTCGTCTTCGCCCGGGTCGGACTGGCCGTCGGGGCCGAGGGGATAACCGACTACAGCCGGGCGTTCGGGTTCGGCGACCAACTCCCCTTCGATGTCCCGTTGAGCGAGAGCCAGGTCGCCTCCGACGATGAGTTCTTAGAGAGCCTGCCCGCCCTGGCAGATACCTCCTTCGGCCAAGGGCAATTACTCGCCAACCCACTGCATATGGCAATGGTTGCCGCCGCCATCGCCAACGGCGGCGAGATGATGCGGCCCTACTTGGTCGAGAGTGTCACCGCCCGGGACGGCACCGTCCTGGATCGGACCGACCCCGCGGTGTACCGGACCCCCGTCTCGGCCGCGACGGCGGCCCAGGTCGAGGAGATGATGGTCGGCGCGGTGACCACCGGCTACGCCTCGGCCGCGTCGGTCCCCGGTCTGCGGGTCGGCGGCAAGACGGGGACCGCCGAAGTCGAGGGCCAAGAGCCCCATGCCTGGTTCATCGGCTTCGCGGGCACGGACTCGCCACGATACGCCGTCGCGGTGGTCCTCGAGAACGCTGGCGCCGGTATGGCTGGCGCCCAGGTGGTCGGGCGGGAACTCCTGGCCGCATCGGTCGGTGCGCGAAGCGAACTCGCCATCGGTGAGCGCCGAAACATCGCGTACGTACAGCCATTTTCGGGGTCCGCCGAATGGGCGGGAGCCTCCGGAAGTGGTATACTCGAGCATGCGATCAGACATCCGTCACCGGGTCGAGAGGCTGCGTCGGAAGCGGTTCGAAGGGGTGGTCCGCGACGCGATGCGGTCGCTGCCCGCCCCGGTGGTCGCGATGCTCGACAACGTCGCCGTCGTGGTCGAGGACGAGCCCCGAGCGGGTCAGCACCACGCGGACGGTGACCCCGACGACGGCGGTGACCTGTTCGGGTACTACGAGGGCACCCCGCTGACCGATCGCACGTCGAGCTACGGCCTGCAGACGCCGGACCGGATCGTGATCTTTCGCAAGCCCCTGGAACGAGCGTTCCCCGAGCAAGCGATGCTGCGGGACGAGGTGATGCTGACGATCATCCACGAACTGGCACACCACGTCGGCTACGATGAGGCCGGGATCGCGGCCCGGGGTTGGGAATGAACGCGCGTCTCACTCCCGTCCCGCGTGACCCGATCGGTCGCCGCGACCCGGCCGCGGTGGAGATGGTCGGGCTCGGGTTCGCGGCGGTGGTCCGGCACCCGGTCGCCGTCGTCTCGATGTTGATCGCGGAACTCATCGCGGGGACGGCGATCACGATCGCCGCCGAGACCTCCCCCGGTCACCCGATCGGTACCGGCATCGCGCGGGTCATCGACCGGTTCGTGATCGTCCTCTCGCCCGTCCTCGCGACCACCGCGCCGCTGCGGGATGTCGTCTCCCCCGGCGGGGGAGTTCCTTCGGCCGTCCAATCCCCGGTGGTCGGATGGACGGCGGTGATCGGCTTGGCCGTGGTCGCCCTGGCGCTGGTCGCCGGGGTGGGGCTGCGATTGACGGATCGTCCGGCTTCGGCCGCACCAACCGGTTCGTCGTCCTTCGCGACGTTGTCGGGGCTGGGGAGCCGTTTGATCGGGGCCGTCGTCGAGGCCGCCGGGATCGCGTTGCTGCTCGGGACGCCGGTCGTCCTGGCCGCCATGGTGGCGGACGGCGCGAATGATTCGACATGGATCGTCCCGATGGCCATCATCGGTGTGGCGCTCCTCGCCTGGTGGTCTTTTCGCTTGGTCGCCGATGCCGTGGTCGATGATCAGAGCATCGCCTCGGATGCGGTGATCACGAGTGCCCGGATCGTGATGCGATTTCCGGGTGTCGCCCTCCGCCTCTTCCTGCTCGGAGCGAGTATCTCTCTCGGTTGCCGGGCTCTTTGGATCGGGTTCGTCGGGACCCCGGCCGGCCTGTTCATCGCCCTTTTGGGAAATGCCGTGGTCTTTGTCGGTCTCACCGCCGGTCGCGCGACGTTCTACCGCGAGGCGCGTGACATCATCGACGCCGAGCGATCTGATGTCTTTTCACACGACGCCATCTCGCCCGGTATGTTCACCGCACGTTCGTGATCAGCCGGTCCACCTAAGGAGTCAACGATGGTCACTACCACCAAACCCGCCGAATATGGTGCCGCGTCTATCCAGGTCCTCGAAGGGTTAGAAGCGGTCCGGCGTCGTCCCGGTATGTACATCGGCAGCACAGACCAGCGCGGCCTCCATCATCTGGTTCGCGAGATCGTCGACAACTCGGTCGATGAGGCCCTGGGCGGACACTGTGACACGATCGTCACCACGATCGGGGCCGACAACGTCGTCACCGTGGTCGACAACGGCCGCGGTATCCCGGTCGACAAGCACCAGAAGGCCAACAAGTCGGCCCTGGAAGTGATCATGACTGTCCTCCATGCGGGGGGGAAGTTCGGCGGCGGTGGCTATAAGGTGAGTGGCGGCCTGCACGGAGTCGGCGCGTCGGTCGTCAACGCGCTCTCTGAGTGGTGCCAAGTGGAGGTCCGCCGGGCCGGTAAGGTCTACCGGCAAGACTACAAGCGTGGCAAGCCCGTCGCCCCCGTGAAGGCGATCGGCACCTGCGGCCCGGATGAGCACGGCACCACCACCCGCTTCTTTGCCGACACCGTCATCTTCATCGCCGGCCACGATTACGACTTCACCTGGCTCTCCCAGTGGTTCCGCGAGACGGCGTATCTGACGAAAGGCTTGAAGCTGACCCTGATCGACGAGCGGATCGACCAGGAGGTCACATTCTTCTTCGAGGGAGGCATCGTCTCCTTCGTCCGCCACTTGAATCGCAATCGGAACGCGATCCACGAGAAGCCGTTCTATGTCCAGCGGGAGATGCCGACCTGCCTGGTCGAGGTCGCCCTTCAGTACAACGACAGCTACGGCGAGTCGACCCACACCTTCGCCAACAATATATCGACCATCGACGGTGGCACTCACCTCTCCGGCTTCAAGTCGGCCCTGACCCGGACCATCAACGACTATGGTAAGAAGAACGGCCTGCTCAAGCCGGACGAATCACTCTCGGGCGAGGACGTTCGCGAGGGCCTGACGGCAATCGTGTCCGTCAAGTTGGGTGAGCCGCAGTTCGAAGGGCAGACGAAGGGCAAACTTGGCAATGCCGAGGTAGCCGGTGCGGTGCAGACCGCCGTCAATGACGGCCTGAATGCCTTCTTGGAGGAGACGCCCCAGGCGGCCCGCCGGATCATCGAGAAGTGCCTGAATGCCTCCCGTGCCCGCGAGGCCGCGCGCAAGGCCCGCGAATTGGTCCAGAGGAAAGGCGGTCTCGAATCGTTCAGCCTGCCGGGTAAGTTGGCCGACTGCACGGAACGGGACCCGGCCCGGGCCGAGCTCTACATCGTCGAGGGTGACTCGGCCGGTGGTACCGCCAAGCAGGGCCGGGACCGTCGCTTCCAGGCCATCCTGCCGCTGCGGGGCAAGATCCTGAACGTCGAGCGGGCCAGGCTCGATAAGATGCTCCAGAACAATGAGATCAGGACCCTGATTACCGCGCTGGGCACGTCGGTCGGCGATCAGTTCGATCCGAGCCGCCTGAGGTATCACCGGGTGATCGTGATGACCGACGCCGATCACGACGGCGCCCACATCCGTACCCTGATCATGACCTTCTTTTTCCGGCACATGGAACAGTTGATCCTCGATGGCCGGATCTACATTGCCCAGCCGCCGCTGTACCGCGTCAAGGCCGGCAAGGAGGAGCGGTGGGTCTACACCGAGGACGAGCGTAGCGCCGCCCAGGCCGAGCTCGGAGATCGCTCCGAGATCCAGCGATACAAGGGACTCGGAGAGATGAACGCCTCCCAGCTCTGGGAAACGACGATGGACCCGGCAAATCGAACGCTGGTCCAGGTCAACGTCGAAGACGCGATCCGGGCCGACGAGACCTTCGACATGTTGATGGGAAGCGCCGTGCCGCCGCGGAAGAAGTTCATCCAGACGCACGCTCGCGAGGTGGTCGACATTGACCTCTAGCGAATCACCGGGATGGGGAGCAAGGACGGACATCAGGGTGGAACGGTGAGCGCGGCTGGCCGGGTGGCGGTCGATGCGGTCGGCGGCGACCACGGACCTGGCCTGGTCGTGGCCGGGGCGGTCCAGGCAGCCCGCCGGTTCTCGATCCCGGTCACCCTGGTCGGACCCGAGGCGGAGATCCGGGCCGAGTTCGACCGCCACGAGACGACGGGCCTGGACCTCTCCGTGGTCCATGCGGCCGAGGCGATCGGGATGGATGAGCATCCGGCCCAGGCCGCCCGCCGGAAGCCCAACTCCAGCATCGCGGTCGCGATCCGGGAAGCGAAGGAGGGCCGGGCGGTCGGCATGGTCTCGGCCGGGAACAGTGGCGCGGTGATGGCCGTGGCCCTGGTCCTCCTCGGCCGGATCCCCGGCGTCGAACGACCCGCGATCGCCTCCACCCTGCCGACGTTGAAGTCCGCCACACTCGTCCTCGACCTGGGCGCCGTCACCGATCCCCGGCCGCAGCACATGGTCCAGTTTGCTTGGATGGGGCATGTCTACGCCGAGCGTGTCCTGGGGCGCCCGTCCCCGTCCATCGGCTTACTCAGTAATGGCGAAGAGTCCAGCAAGGGCAACCAGCTGGTGCGGGAGGTATACCCCCTCCTCGCGACAGCGGAAGGACTCCGTTTTCACGGGAACGTGGAGGGCAAGGATGTCCCGCTCGGGACCGTCGATGTGGTCGTCACCGACGGCTTCACCGGCAATGTGGCGCTCAAGGTCGCCGAGGGCATCGCCTCCTTGACCACTCAACTGATCCGCGATGAATTGACCAGGACCTGGCCTCGCAAGCTCGCGGCGATGACCTTGCGCCCCGCGTTCCGCGCCGTCCGGAACCGTCTCGATTCGGGTGAGTATGGTGGGGCCCAGCTGCTCGGGGTCGATGGCACCGTGATCATCGCCCACGGTGGGTCGAGCGAGACGGCGATCGCAAACGCGATTCGCGTCGCGGCCGAGGCGGCCTCGCGGGATCTCTCCGCGACCATCGCCGCCACCGTCCGCCGGGCAGCCGAAGCGACGACGCAGGCGGCTGCCGATGGCATCCAGCCCGCACCCTGATCAACTCCCGGCAACGGTCCAGGCGGGACGAACCGGCCCGCGCCGATGCCGCCCGTCGGTGATCGTCCCCGTCCCTATTCGCCGCCCACGGAACGCTTCAATTGTGTCCCGGCCCGGAAAGCGGGACTGTTGCGTGGCCCGATCATCATCTTTTCCTTGGTTTGCGGATTACGACCCTCGCGCGCGTCCCGGTGTACGACCCGGAATGAGCCGAACCCGCTGATCGTCACCTCTTTCCCGTCGACCAGGGCACGCTCGATCGCGTCGAACACCGCGTTGAACGTGGTCATCGTCTGGGTCTCGCTTTGACCGGTCTCCGTCGCGACCGTTTTGACGAGGTCTTGTTTTCGCACGCGGTCGCTGCCGGGCTCTGCCATCTCGACTCTCCGTTCCTGTCCACGAACCCCCAAGGATGTCGTCGGTATGATTTCTGTCGCCCGACGCCGCCCGATGGCTCCCCAGTCTAGCAAATAGCGCTCGTGTCCGTCCCCGTCGCGTCCGTTTTGTCCTGACTCGATTCGCGGATTGATGGACCGCGGAGACGACGCTGCCGGGCCGCCTCGGCGAGGATCACCGAGCCGGCCATTCCGGCGTTCAGCGATTCGATCCGGTTCGCCATCGGGATCGAGACTCTCAGGTGGGCCATCGCCCCGATCTCGTCCGAGACACCTTTCGCCTCGTTGCCGATCACCAGCACGCTGGGTATGCACCAGTCAATGTCTTCCGGAGCCTCGTGCCCGTCGCCAGTTGCGACCACTACCTGGATGTGTCCCCGGACGAACGCATCGCGCCACATATCGTCGAAAGCGCCGATCGGCACCGCGAAGTGGGCGCCCATGGCGGCCCTGACTGCCTTCGGGTTATAGGGATCGACACTCATCCGGGTCATCAGCACGCAAGAGGCACCGAACGCGGCCGCTGACCGGATCAGGGTGCCCATGTTGCCCGGGTCCCGAATCTGATCGACCAACAACACGAGGTCCGTGTGACGGGGAAGTGTCGCTGCCGGGGGTATGGGGACGACGGCCAAGATACCGGCGGGATGGTCGGTATCCGACACCGAGTCGAACAGTGACGAGGTCGCAACACGGATCGTAGGAGTCACTTCCAGGAGATCGAGAAGACTGGACAGGCGCGGCTCCCATCCTTCCCGAACGAGGATCGTCAATGGTATGACGCCCCGGACCAGAAGGTCCGCCACCGCACGTTCTCCCTCAACGACGAACGCCCACCCCGTCGCGCGGGCTTGCCGGCGACGGAGCGAGCGTATCTCGCGGAGCAGCGGATTGTGAGCGCCAGTGATCAGGTCGGACGATCCGTCATCGCCGAATCGACTGTCGCCAAGGACCACCCCGGCGTCAGGCGGCTGGCAGCGAGCGGCGGGCGATGTCGGTCAATGCGCTGAATGCGGCTTCGTCGCGCACGGCCAGGTCAGCCATCATCTTCCGGTCCACCTCGACCCCGGCCAGGGTCAGGCCCTGGATAAAGCGGCCGTAGGGCATCCCGTTCATCCGGGCCGCGGCGTTGATCCTGGTGATCCAGAGCCGGCGCATCATCCGTTTCCGGTTGCGGCGGTCGCGATATGCATACTTGAGGGCGTGCATGAGCGATTCATGGGCCCGCTTGTAGAGGCGGTTGTTGGTGGCGCGGTGGCCCTTCACCTGGGCGAGCACCTTCTTATGCCGCCGGTGGGCCGCCACGCCGCGCTTGATCCTGGCCATGTCACCGTTCTCCGACTGGTCGCGCTCGATACGTCGTGATCACCGGGATAAGGAATCAGCTCCCGTAGGGCATCATCTGCTTGATGCTCTGCTCGTTCGTCTTGTCGACGACCAACATGCGGTCGAACTGACGCTTCACCCGGGGTGCCTTGCGGCGCCGGAAGTGACTCTTCATACCCTTCGCCCGCATGATCTTACCGGTCCCGGTGAACTTGAATCGGCGGGCAGCCCCCTTATGAGTCTTCAGTTTAGGGCCTGCCGCACGCTTCTTCCCCGCCATGGTGACCTCCTCAGGCCGTGGCCGCCGCGGGCCACCTCGGCCGGGCGTCGCTCGATTACTCGGTGACCTTCGCCTGCCCGGATGTCGCCATCTCGGGCGATGCGACCGGTCCGGGCTCTGGACTCGACATATCGACCTCGTCGTCGGCGATCGCGACATCGGTCGTGACGGCGCCGTTCGCGACGGCGGACCCCGTCTCGGGCTCGTCCTCCCGCAGGAGAACGACATCCTCCGGCACGTCATCGTCTCCGGTCGTTCGGACCGCCGATGGTCGCTCGCTCGGGGCCAACTTCGGCTTGACCGGCGCGAGGTAGAGCGTCATCGTCCGCCCTTCGAGGCGGGGAGTCTGCTCTACGGTGCTGGTCGATCGCAACATCTCGACCAACTGGTCGAGCAGCCCGCGACCGATCTCCGGGTGTGCCATCTCCCGTCCCCGGAACCGGACGGTGAACTTCACCTTGTCGCCGCCGTCCAAGAACTTGGCCGCTTGGCGGCTCTTGGTCTCCAGGTCGTGATCGCCAATCTTCGGTTGGATCCGGATCTCTTTGAGTTCGACGACGTGCTGGTTACGCCGGGAATCCCGTTCCTTACGACTCTGTTCGTAACGGAACTTCCCGTAATCCATCAGCCGGCAGACGGGCGGGACCGCGTTCGGCGCGACCTCGACCAAGTCGAGACCTCGCTCGCGCGCCATCTCCAGGGCATCCCGGGTCGGGATGACGCCCACCTGCTCACCTTCTTCGTCGATGACCCGGACTTCGCGAATACGGATCCGTTCGTTGATCCGCGTTTGGACTGGTCGAGAGATAGCAAGCCTCCTCGTGGCATAAGACCGTCGCGTTCGCCCAACACAAAGACACGCTGGACACAGTCCCAGCGTGTATATGCCGCGACAACGTCAAAGTATATCACGCCGCCCCGCGGCCGTTCAACGCCCCTGGCTGGCTCGCGGATGACCGCTTTCGCCCGCCGTGACGATAGCCCTTCCGGTCTGGGTGACGACCGCCCGGCGACGAGTGTCACGTCTCCCATCTAGCGATCAAGGACCTTGTTGATCGGTGGGGACCATCCCGTCATTTTAGAGATCTTCCGGTCCTGGGATGCCGTCGGTCTCGATCGGTTCCGAGTCCAGTCCCGCCGGCGGGGCTGGCGAACCTTGCAAGAGGACGCGGGTGGAGGCCTCGTCGCGGTGGAGTTGAGCGACGAGTTCGTCCAGACTATCAAAGTGCGCGTCTTCCCGGATGCGGGCGATGAGGTCCACCCGGAGTTCGCGCCCGTAGAGGTCGCCACCGAAGTCTAAGACGTGCGTCTCGATCAGCCGCGCGCCCCGGTTGACCGTCGGACGCTGGCCGACGTAGGTCATCGAGAGCCGCGGCGTGACCTCGTCCGGGAGCCAGGATCGGGACGCGTAGATGCCGTCTGCCGGGGCGACGAGAGGTGACGGCGGTTCGACGTTGGCCGTCGGGAACCCGATCGTCCGGCCCAGGTGCGCCCCATGGATCACCGGTCCCGCCAGCCGGAACGGCCTCCCCAGGAGCCGCCGGGCCTTGACCACGTCACCCGCGATCACCGCCTGGCGAATCGCACTGCTGCTGATGATCGTTTCGCCATCGAGGAGGCGGGGCATCGCCGTGAACCGGAACCCGTGGTGATCGGCGATCCTGGCGAGGACGGCCGTCGTCCCGGCCCGGTCTCGTCCGAGGGCGAACGCCTCACCGACCAGCATCTCGACCGGTTTGGCCCAGGCGACCACCTCGGCCAGGAAGGCCTCGGCGGTCATCTCGGAGAAGTCGCGGCTAAAGCCCAGCACGGCTACCGCGTCGACGTCGCAGGCCGCGATGCGGCGCACCTTCTCACCCGCCGTGCAGAGGCGCCCCGAGAACCTGTCCGGTCGTAGGACCATGGCCGGCAATGGTTCGAAGGTGATCGCCAGGCTCTCGATGTCGGCGTCCCTAGCCCGGTCGGCCGCCGAGCGGAGCAGCCACTGGTGACCGCGATGGACCCCGTCGAAGGTGCCAATGGTGATGACGCGCGGGACGGGTCGCAACTCCCGTAGAGACCGGTAGATGGCGATCGTCCGGTCGTCAGATATCATCGCCGCCCACTCCTGGTCCCGCGGGTTGGAAGACCTTCGCCGGTCTCCAGATCAGCCCGTCCCCCGCTTCCGTGCCCGTCCCGAGGAACGTCCCGTTCGGATCATAGGCCCGGCAGCCCGTGACCGGCGTCTGACCACCCGCTGATCCGGTGGTTTTTGAATAGCCGGTGACCGGATCGGCCGCGACTTCCATGCCGTGCAGCCATCGCTGGAGTCCCTCGCCGCTCAAGACCAATGATGGCCAATGCTGAATAACGGCGTCGGGGTGATGAGCGATCGCGGGCCAGCAGGCGTCACCGGCATCTTCCCACCGTTCGATCACCTCGGAGAGTGTCCAGGCTTCATCGAGCCAGAAGGGGCCGGTCTGGAGCCGGACCAGATCGGTGAGGTGAGCCCCCGTTCCCAGGGCGGCGCCGATGTCGGCTGCCAGGGTACGAACGTAGGTTCCCTTCGAGCAGCGGACGATCACGTCCGCATCGGGCGGTTCCCAGCCGACGAGCTCTAGGGCATCAATACGGATTGACCTCGACGCCCGCTCGACCTCCTCACCCCGCCGGGCGGCTTCGTAGAGCCGTTCGCCGCCGATCTTGATCGCCGAATACATGGGGGGCACCTGCTCGATCGGACCGAGCCAGTGCGCCAACTCGGCCTCGACCCGGTGCCGGGTCAACGCGGACGGGTTCATGGCCGCGACGACGCGTCCATCACCGTCCAACGAATCCGTCGTGACCCCGAACCGGATCGTCGCCCGGTAGGCCTTGTCCGCATCGGACAGGTACTCGACCAGGCGGGTCGCCTGGCCAACCGCGAGCGGGAGGACGCCGGTCGCCGCCGGGTCGAGCGTCCCGGCATGGCCGATGCGCCGTTCGCCGAAGACGCGCCGGGCCCATCCGACCACGTCGTGACTGGTCCACGACGCGGGTTTGTCGATCACGACGAAGCCGTGCAGGCGGCCGGCGGATCGGGGCCGGGACATCGCTCAGTCCTCGGAGCGGTGGCTCGTCGCCGCGAGTTCGGAGACGCGGTTCAGGAACGCGTCGCGTTGCTCCACGCCGCCCCGGATCTCGCAACCTGCCGCCCGCGGGTGGCCCCCGCCGCCGAACTCGGCGGCGATGGCGGCGACGTCGACGTCCTCCGGCAGACTGCGCATGCTGACCCGCCAGCCGAAGTCGGTCTCGTAGAACATCACCGCGACCAGCGACCCCTCCGTGCCGGCGAGGAAGTTCACGAATCCTTCCGCCTCGCTCGGCATCGCCCGGCACTCCTCTAACGTTGCCCGGGTTAGGTCTGTCCAGATGACCCGGCCGGTCCAGTGAACCCCGCCCAGCGCCCGCTCCCAGAGGCAGACGGTCGACTTCGGTTTGACCCGGAACAGCGCGTCCACCACGGGTTCGGGATTGGCCCCGGCGTCGACCAGGTCCGCCGCCGTCCGCATCGTGCGCGACGTGGCCGACGACGTCCTGAGTCCGAGCGTGTCACCGTAGATGCCGGCGAGCAAGCATTGGGCGAGACCCTCGGTGATCGGCACGTTCCACTCCGCGAGCAGGGCTGCCACGACCTCTGAGGTCGCCGCCGCGGTGGGCTCGACGATGTTGACGGCCCCGTAGAGATCGTTGGTGACGTGGTGATCGACGTTAACGATAGGGATGACGCCCGACAGGCGATCGGGGTCATCGGCATAGAAGCCTCCCACCCGGCGCCGGTCGGCGCAATCGGCCAGCAGCAGGACGTCATACTCGGGTAGCGGCCCTTCGCCATAGCAGAGGACGCGGTCCACTCCGGGAAGGAACTGGAGATTCTTCGGTAATTGGCCGTCGGAGACGACCACCGTGGATGTCACCCCGAAGGTCTCGAGAGCATGGGCGAGCGCCAACGGTGTCGCCAGACCATCGGCGTCGACGTTCTGGTGCGTCGGCATCAGGACGTGACGCGAGCCCCGCAGCATCTCCAGCGACCGCGCGGACGCGTCGCGGTCGAGGGTCCATCCCGGAGGGGACATCACCCTACTCCTCGCCCGCTGGCGGGGCGGTCACGGCCGCGATGTCGAGCGTCCGGAGAGTCCGGGCGATCTCCTCCGCGTGCTCCATCGACCGGTCGTCCCGGAACTCCAGGTCGGGGATGTGGCGCATCCGCAGACGCGGCTTGAGGTGGTGGCGGATGAATGCCGCCGCCGACCGCATCGCCGCAAGCGTCTCCGCCCGCTCTTGGTCGGTGCCCAGGACGCTGACGTATACCCTGGCGGACCGGAGGTCGGGCGTCACGTCGACCCGGGTCAAGCTCCAGAAGCCCAGCCGAGGGTCCCGCATCTCCCGCCGGACGATGTCGGTCAGCTCTTCCCGCAAGAATTCACCGACCTGGCGGGTGCGTCTGCTCATGCCCGTCTCCCTCCGCGCGGCGACGGCCGCCCCGATCCAAGGGCGGCCATCTCATCAGTGATGCTACGTCCGCGCGACCTCTTCGCTATGGAAGAACTCCAGTTGGTCCTTCACGACGAGGTCGTTATACGAATCCAGCCCGATGCCGCACTCGTAGCCGGCCGCGACGTCCCGCACATCATCCTTGAATCGCTTCAGGGACTTGACCGTACCCTCGTGTACCACGGTCCCGTCGCGGAGGACCCGGACCCGGGAGTTGCGGGAAATCTTGCCGTCGAGGACGTAGAGGCCCGCGACCGCGTCGCCGGACGGCAACTTGAAGGTGTCGCGGACTTCCGCGTACCCGTCGGTGACGTCCTGGAAGATCGGGGCCAGGAGCCCGACCATGGCCGCCTTCACCTCGTCGAGGAGGTTGTAGATGATGTTGTAGAAGCGGATGTCGACCTTGCTCGTATCGGCGGCCCGCTTCGCCGCCACGTCTGGCCGGACGTTGAACCCGATGATGATCGAGCGGGTGGCCGAAGCCAAGCTGACATCGGACTCGGTGATCGCGCCGGCGCCGGCGAATTGGATCGTCACCTGGACCGTCTGCTGGCCTCCCTCGTTGAGCTTCAGCAGGGCAGTCTGGATCGCGCCCAGGGAGCCCTGGACATCGGCCTTGAGGATGACCCGCAACTCGGCGGTCTCACCCTCCTGGACCTGGCTGTAGAGTTCGGTCAGCTTGACCGGTCGGTCGCCGACCAGCGAGTCCGCCCGCCGTCGCGCCCGCCGCTCCTCGACCAGGGCCCGGGCGACTTTCTCGTCCTCATAGACCTGGAACGTATCCCCGGCCTGAGGCAGTTCGAGCAAGCCGAGGACCTCGACCGGGAAGCTTGGCTCGGCGCGCCGGATTCGCTTTCCCCGGTCGTCGAACATCGCCTTGACGCGGCCCGAGGTCGAGCCGGCCACCACGACGTCACGCAGGTTCAGCGTACCGCTCTGGACCAGCAACGTGGCCACCGGACCGCGCATGCGGTCCACCTTCGCCTCGATCACCACGCCGGTGGCGGGACGATGCGGGTTGGCCTTCAGTTCGTTGACGTCGGCGACCAAGAGCAGCACTTCCAATAGGTCGTCGAGGCCGAGCTTCTCGCGGGCCGAAACCTCGACCATCGGCACGTCGCCGCCCCACTCCTCCGGCACGACCTCGTTTTCGGCTAGCTGTTGCTTCACCCGCTCTGGGTTCGCGGCCGGCAGGTCGATCTTGTTGATCGCCACCACCATTGGCACGTTGGCCGACTTGATATGGGCGATCGCCTCCCGCGTCGTCGGCATCACGCCGTCGTCGGCCGCCACGACCAGGATCGCGATGTCGGTCGCCTGGGCGCCCCGGGCCCGCATCGCGGTAAAGGCCTCGTGGCCCGGTGTATCGAGGAACGTGACCTTCCGGCCCTGGGTCTCGATCTGGTAGGCGCCGATATGCTGCGTGATCCCTCCGGCCTCACCCTCCGCCACGTTCGCCGAACGAACCGCGTCGAGCAGCTTGGTCTTGCCGTGGTCGACGTGTCCCATGATCGTCACGACCGGCGGGCGCGGGCGGGCGGCCGGGTCATCCACGGCGTCGGCGCGGCGGCTCTCGAAGTTGGCGGCCTGGCGGGCCACCTCGGAGACGCGCTCGTTGGTCTCGAAGCCGAGTGCGGTGGCGACCCGACCGGCCGTGTCGTAGGAGTTCGACGTGAGCGAGTAGGCGAAGCTGT
>JBBJOE010000159.1:0-6237 GCA_037721765.1 Thermomicrobiales bacterium | reverse complement strand
GAGGGCGGCGGCGCCCGCGCCGGCCGCGGCACCCCGGCGGATCACGTCGCGCCGGGTGGACCGGCTCGTGAGAGGACGGTCGATGGATGCCTCTGAGTGCTTCCTACGCATGATGCGATCTCCTCCGCAGTGAGTGATTGCGATAGGTCACGGACCACCCGTGACATCGTGGACCGTCATCGGCCACGCGACCTGCCATATCTTGCCACGTTTCCGTCATACCCGCCGACAGGGACGGTTTTTTGCCCCCGTTGCGTCTAGGACGGAGCAACCGCGCGTGTCGCGTCCACGAGTGATGCGGCCGAGCCCCGACGTCCGAGGTGAAGGCCCGTCTGATCGGCATCGTCTCCCGCCGTGGGACGATGTCCGATCACGCGTCGTTGACCGCGAGCCGCGTGCCACAGTGATCAAGGTAACCCCGCACGCGCTGGGGATCTCGCGGGCCAAGGTCTCAGTCGATCTTGCGAACGGGGGTATAGCGAAGGAGGATCGGGACGTAGGCCAACACGATCAAGCCATTGACGACCAGCGCCCCCTGGACGCCGATGAAGCCGGCGATGAATCCCGCCTCCAGGCCGCCGATGGGGGTCAGGCCCCAGAGCATGGTGTAGACGGCAAGGACCCGGCCGCGGTAGCGCTCGTCGACGAGGGTCTGGACCAGGGTGTCGTTGAACGTGGCGTAGGTCGAGGTCGCCAGACCGAGGAAGAGGATCAGGACGAGGGACAGGACGACGTTGCTGGAGAGGGCGAAGGCGATCAGCATCACCGCGAAGCAGCCGACCCCGGTGATCACGATCCGGCCCCGGCGTCGCACGCCGCTCATCATCGCCACGCCGAGCGTCCCGGTCAGGGCCCCGGCCCCGTTCGCGGCCAACAGGAGACCATACCCCTGGCTGCCGAGGCCGAGGACATCGCGGGCGACGGCCGGTGCCAGGGTGAAGTAGGCGATGCCGAACATGAGCGGCACCACGTCGACCGAGAGCAGCCCGCGGATCACCGGGGTCCGCCAGATGTAGCGATAGCCGTCGACGACGTTGGCGAGGGCGCCGCGGACCCCGGCCACGCCGCCGGTGCCCACCGAGGCGGGGATCTCGAGCAGGGCCAGCACGACGACGAAGGGGATGTACATCATCGCGTTGAAGGTGAAGCAGGCGGCCAGGCCGACCAGGCTGATCAGGAATCCACCGATCGCCGGCCCCACGATCCGGGCGGCGTTGAAGGCGGCGGCGGTCAGGGCAACGGCGCTGCGGAGCTGGGACTTGCTGACCAGGGCCGGCATCAGGGTCAGCCGGGCGGGCCAGTCGAAGCCGGAGGCCAGGCCATTGACGACCGCGATGACCAGGACGTGCCAGACCTCGATCCGGCCGCTTCCCACCAGGGCGGCCAGGATCAGGCCGGTGACGACCAGCGTGAGCTGGACCACGATCAGGACCCGGCGGCGGTCGATGCGGTCCAGCACCGCGCCGGCGATCGGGGAGGCGATCAGGACGGGCGCGGCGTTGGCAAAACCCACCAGGCCGAGCAGGAACTCGTCGCCGGTCAGGTCATAGACGAGGTAGCTCTGGGCGGTGATGCGGACCCACAGTCCGGTGAGCGACAGGACGATCGTCGCCCAGAACCAGGTGAACTGGCGGGAGCCGAACGCGGCGAACGCTCTTGGTGAGCCTGCCTCGGGAGGTGCGCCACCGTCCCGGACGGTTTCTCCCGGCCCGGACGCATCGTCGGCCGCGAACGACACCGTTTCGCTTGGCGGCCCGACGGGCCGGGGCGGCACGGCCGTCCCGGGGCCGATGCCATCGCCCGACCCGGTGCCGGTCGAGGTCGCACCACCGGGCATCCGATCGTTCCCCCCGGCGGGATCGACCCCCGCCTCTCGACCCGGCTTACCCCTCCTCACTCCGGCTGGCCCCCGCGTCTCTCGGTGTCCTGTCGTCCCGGGCAAGCGCCCGCGCACCGCCGGATTGAGCCATCAGCATACGCCTCTCCCGGCCCCGGTACGAATCGCCGGTAGCGGGTCGGGGCTTCGATGGGAGAGTCACGATCCCGCTGACGCCCTACACTCGAACCATGATCTCGTCGCCGTGTTCTGGACCGGTCCTGGGGCCCGTCCTCCCCAAGGAGAAGCGTCTCCCGGCCAGTCACCAAGACTGGCCGGGACGATCGTCATCATGCCCAGCTTGACCCGGCAGGTCCTGGCCATCATGTCGTTGCCAGGGCGGGATCCGGCGTTCGCCCGGCTGACCCCCTACGTCGGCCAGGCGGCTATGGCCAGCCTGATGACGTCGTGCCTGCTGGACGTGTTGAGCCAGGCACTCCGGCTGAACGGGGTGCAGTACGTCGTGGTGGTCGACCGGTCCGCCTCCGCCAGGCTCCACGCCGTGATCCCCGCCGGGGTCTCGGTCCTGATGGTGCCGGAGGCGGACCGCCCGGAAGGGAACGAGCGGTTCGCCCTGGCCCACCTGCGAGGGCAGGGGTACGAGCGGGTGGTGTCGATCCGGGCGGATACCCTGGCCGTGGCCGCCATCGATATCGGGACTGCCTTCGGTACCCTCGCCACCGCCGACGTCGTCGTGGGACCGACGAGCGCCGGGGGACGCTACCTCGCGGGCGGTCGGGCGACGGCCATCGAGACATTGGGGGACGACTTCCCGGGCGACCCGGACGCCCTGCTGGCGGCGGCGCGGGACCGGGGCCTGGCGGGGCGCCGGATCACCAGCCGGAGGACCCTCGCCGAGATCGCGACCCCCGACGAACTCGCCGGATTAGCGACTTTGCCGGGTATCGGTCACCGCGTCGCGTCGTGGGTCGAGGATCAGATCCGCCCGGGTTGATCGGTCTGCCCTTCCCGTGCCGGCTTCACGCGGGGCGAACTCGCGCCCCCGCGTCCCGTTCGCCGGGCAGCCCAGGCGACCGGATGGGGCCGCGACGCCCGTCTTGGCTTCGCCGTGGCGAGTACCATGCGGCGGAGGATGGATCGGTGGCCCGGTTGGACCCAGGCGCTGCCGGCCACGGCGGCTCACCCACGCCATCCGGCGTGCTCAAGATGCGGCCCCATCGGGCACGACATCCACATCACGCGCGGCACGTATCATCGGTCGGGAGAGGGATCCCATGGGGGTGCGCGGGAGCATCATCCGTTCGGTGTTGATGGCAACCTTGGCGCTCACCCTCGTGGGGGACCCGAGGGCATGGGACGACGCCCGGGCGCGGTCTCCGGTGCTGCCGCCGGGTCAGCCCGCGGCCGGGCCGGGGGGCGCCCGGCGGGATTTCCCGTCCGTGGTCAACCGGCGTATCGGCGAGTCGCCGACGGGGGGCTGGTTGTTCCTCCCCGCGGCGGGAGACGGCAAGGTGGCCAGCGGACCGCTTCCCCTGACGATCTTCTTCCATGGCTACACCGCGACCGAACCCGGCAGCTACCTGGGCTGGATCAACCATATCGCCCGCGGGGGCAGTTCCGTCTTCTTCCCCGATTACCAGGGAACCGACTTCGCGGCCCAGGACACGGCCGACTACCTGCCAAACGCGATCGACGGGGTCCGGTCCCTGCTCTCCACGGTCGGTTCGGGTAATGTCCCGGCGATCGACCAGGACCGCGTCCGGGTGGTCGGGCATTCCCTCGGCGGCGTGCTGGCGACCGGGTACGCGGCGATCGCCGCCGGGGAAGGATTGCCCGTTCCCGGGGTGATGATGCCGGTCCAACCGGGCGGGTGCTCGGGGTGCGGGGCTACCGGCGACCGCCTCGGGGCGCCGTTCTTCGACCTCGCCGGGATTGACCCGGAGACGCTCGCCCTGGTGGTGGTCGGTGACGACGACACCGTGGTCGGGTCGGTGGCGGCGAGGCGGATCTGGGAGGGCCTGGGCCAGATCGCCGCGGACCGTCGGGATCTGATCTTCTTCCGCACGGACCCGCACGGTGACCCGGCGCTGGTGGCCGACCACCTGCTGCCCCAGACGGCGGGCCGCTTCGGCGAACCCGACGCCTACGACTACCTCGGGGTCTGGAAGCTGTTCGATGCCCTCGTCACCTGCGCGGAGTCGGGCATCGACTGTGATGTCGGGCTGGGGGGAGGGAAGGCCCAGACCTCCCTCGGATCATGGTCGGACGGTACGCCGGTGACGCCCCTAATCGTCTCCGACGACCCGGAGGATGTCCTGACCGTCGCCGAGCGGTGAGGTTGACCGGGCACCGGCTCGAATCGGATTAGAGGGGGAGTGGGAAGAGATGGGGTTGACGGTGACCACCGTCCCGACCGTGGCAGGCTACTCCCTGGCCCGGACCTGTGCCCCCGTCTGGTGGTCCGGCGGGCGGTCCCCGGATCTCGACTGGACCGGCGGCCTGACGTGGGTCGGGCGTGAGGACCGCCGCGTCATCGCCCGCCGGGTGGCGAGCGGTGCGGATGGCCTGCTCATCGAGGGGGGCGACGCCGCGCTGGACGAGCGGTGGGCTCGGGACACGCTCGGTGTCCGCGCCTTGGCTCCCCTCGGCGGCGACCCGACGGTCGCCCGGGTAGCCGCCCGGCATCCCGGCACGCATCCGTTTGCCCACGGGTCTCTCTATGCCGGCCTGCTGGTCTCGATCGTCGGCCAGGGGGTGACCGTCGCGGCGGCGGCCACGTTCCAGGCCCGCTTGGCGTGGGCGTTCTCGCCATCGGTGAGTGTGAGCGGGCGAGATCGACCGTTCTGGCCATTGCCCACCGCCGCCGACCTGGCCGACGCCGACCCGACCACGGTCCGGGCCTGTGGGGTGACCGGGCGGCGGGCGGCAGCCCTGGTGGCGATGGCGCGGGAGGCCGCCGCGGGGGCGCTGCCAGACATCGCCGCGTCCCTGAGCGACCCGGAGGGGACGGAAACGCTCCTCCGGTCGATGCCCCTGGTCGGGCCGTGGACGGCCCGTTCGGCCCTGCTCTGGGGAGTCGGGGCGGACGATGCCTACCCACCCGGGGACGCCGCACTGCTCCGCGCCGCCCGTCGCGCCTACGACGACGATGGACTCGACCAGCGCGGGTTGCTGCGGCTCAGCGAAGGGTGGCGGCCGTCGCGGGGGCGGGCGGCACGCCTTCTCTGGTTGGACCTGCTCGGCACCCCACCGGGCGGCGAATCCCGGTCGAGCGGGTGAGGATGGGGTCACCATCGCGTCGGGCCGATGCCGGACTGTCCAGCGCCGGAGCGAGGGGCGGGGAAGCACGACGCCGCGTGTGCCCGGCGCACCCGTGGAGTGCGTGTCCGGCGCTCGTCCGGGTCGCTCCCGGCGCCGTGTCCGTGGACGTGGACAGGTGAAATCACTGACCCGGCATGGGTGGTGCCGCGTCGCCGCCCGCCCCTATACTCGGCCGGACGCTGACCATTGCCGGGGGTGACGGCACCTCCCCAGGGTCCCGGCGCGCGTGAGAAGGATCAGGATGCTCCCGATCGACAACGATGAACTGATCAGGACGATCGGGTACGTCGGCCTCTTCGCCATCATCTTCGCCGAGACCGGTCTGCTGATCGGATTCTTCCTCCCGGGCGATAGCCTGCTCTTCACGGCGGGGTTCTTGGCCTCGCAGGGGCACCTCAACATTGGCCTGCTGGTGCTGGTCTGCTTCGTCGCCGCCGTGATCGGCGACGCGACCGGCTACGCCTTCGGGGACCGGGTCGGCCGGCGCCTGTTCAACCGGCCGCAGTCCCGCCTCTTCAAACCGGAACACCTGCTCAAGGCCGAATCGTTTTTCACCCGGCATGGGGGAAAGGCGATCATCTTCGCCCGGTTCATCCCGATCGTCCGGACATTTGTCCCGGTGGTCGCCGGGGTCGGCTCGATGCCCTACTCCACGTTCCTCACCTTCAACGTCGTCGGTGCCCTGGCATGGGCGGTGGGGGTGCCGCTGGCCGGGTATTGGCTCGGTAGTGCCATCCCGTCGGCCGAGCACTACCTGGAGCCGATCATCCTGGTCATCATCGCCGTCTCGATCCTGCCGACGGTGATCCATGTCTGGCGCGACAGCGGCGACGATATCAAGGCGGCCGCCCGCCAGCAGTGGCAGGCGCGCCGCGAGCGCCGGGCCCGGTAGAGCGTCCGGGCCGGCGCAGGACGGCCGGAGCGGGGACCAATCATGGCCGAGACCGCGCGTGTGGAGCCGTTCGATATCGACCGGGCGATGGCCCTGCTCCGGGAGGCAGTACGGCCGTTCCCAAAGGCGGCCATGTTCGAACTGGCCGAACGGGGCTACGGCACGCCGTTTCAGCAACTGGTCGCCT